>CAIKWV010000076.1 GCA_903831165.1 uncultured cyanobacterium | reverse complement strand
GGCCTGGGGGGTGATCCTGCGCTGGCGGGGTCTGCGGCCCCGCTGGGTGCCCCTGGTCAGCCTGTACGTGAGCACCAACCTGCGCAAGTTTCTGCCGGGCGGCATCTGGCATCTGGCCGCCCGCGTTCAGGCCCTGCGCGGGCCTGAGGCGCCGCTGGCGGCACCGACGGGCACGGCCATGGCCCTGGTGCCCCTGGGGGGCTGGCAGAACGGTCTGGCCCTGCTGACGCCGTTGCCCTTGCTGCTGCTGCTACCGCGCTGGCTCAATCCATTGCTGCGGCGTCTGGAACGCCAGCGGGCCCAGCAGCTGGGCCTGAGCGCGGAGCTGGACCAGGAGACCACTGCTTCTGCCACCACGGCTGGCACTGAGGCTGGTGACGTGGCTGACGATCGACTGCGCTCCTACCCCTGGCAGCCCCTGTTGGCGGAGCTGGCCTTCGTGCTGCTGCGTTTCGCGGGCTTCTACTGCTGCGTCTGGGCCTTCGATCTCCAGGGCTCGATCGAGCCGGGAGTCTGGCTGGCGGGCTTTGCCCTGGCCTGGACCGTGGGCCTGGTGGTGCCGGGTGCGCCCGGCGGCCTGGGGGTGTTTGAGGCGGTGCTGCTGCTGCGGCTGGGGGTGGCCCTACCGGAGGCCCCCCTGCTGGCGGTGGCCCTCAGCTATCGCCTGATGGTCACCCTGGCCGACCTGCTGGCGGCAGGTCTGGTCGCCGCCGATGACCAGTTGGCGCGCCTGCTGCAACGGAACGGGGCCAGGCCCCAGCTGCCGCCCCCCGACCCTGGCAGCCCTTCTCAATAGGCCTTACTCTTGAGAAGCAGAACGGATGTCCTGGTGTCTTCCCCCTCCCAGGCTCCTGCCGCGGCCCATCCCCCCCTTCAGGCCCAGCCCGGCAGCCTGCGGGCCAGCCTGCATGACCGGGGCCAGAGGCTCACCCCCCAGCGGCAGCGGGTGCTGGGGCTGTTCGAAGGGCTCGGCGAGGGCCGCCATCTCAGCGCCGAGGAGGTGCATCAGCGGCTGCTCGGAGCCCAGGCCCGGGTCTCGCTGGCCACGGTGTATCGCACCTTGCGGCTGCTGAGCTCGATGGGGCTGCTGCAGGAGCTGGAGCTACCGGAGGGGGGGCGCCGCTTCGAGCTGGCCGGCGACGCCCATCGCGACCACCATCACCTGGTGTGTGTGCGCTGCGGCCGCACCGAAGAGTTTGAAAATCCCCAGGTGCTGGCGGCGGGCGAAGCGGCCGCCAACGGCCACGGCTTCCGCCTGGTGGAGTGCGTGCTCAACGTCCGCGCCCTCTGCCCGGCCTGTGTCGCGCTTGAGCGCGCTTGATTAACCAGCGCTTGAGCGCGCTTGATGAGCTTCACGGCGGAGCGCGCTTGAAGCAACGCCTTGGCAATGAGCGTCAGCCGATGATGGCGGAATAGGCGATCACGACGGCATTGACCACCACAAAACTGGACATGTAGATCGGCAGATAGATCCTGCGATCCATGCGCTGGGCAAAATCTTCCTTGCCGGCCTCACAACGCAGATAAGCCACCATCGCCAGCACACTACTGGCAAGGATATAGGCAATCGAGATAATATGGATCATGTCGGTGAGCGTGATATCTTCTGACAGCCCCAGGGTGGACTCTGCCTGCTGCATGTTGACGATGGCGGCGAACAGGCAGCCCACCAGCAGGCCGGTGCGGCCGCTGACGATATCGGGCTCGCGCACATCCATCAGGAAAGCGATGCCGGCGATGATCACCGCGGCATAGACACCGGCACAGAGCTTGAGAAAGCTGGTGACACGGGCGCGGTGCAGGGTGATCTCGACCCGGATGCGGCTGTAGGTGCCCTTGCCGTCGAGGTGTTTGTCAGGCTTGCCGAAGTTGGTGGAATAGCTATGTTCAATCTCGTTCAGGGTGAAATCAGAGGCGATCCAGTCGCCGTCGTTGATGCTGGGGTTGAAGCCGGAATGCCTGAAATCAGGCGTGAGCACGAAGCTGGAGACATCCGATCCCACACTTTCGAATTCAAAGACGATCGTGTGCCGATCAAAGGGGAAGTTCTTGGCGGACCAATGGTGGAAAAAGGTACCTTCGACGCTGCGCTCCGACCAGTAGACCGCTTGGCTATTGGGGAAATAGCCCGATTCATTGGCTACTTTCTGGGTCTTGATATCGCTGATCGTGGCGCCATTGGAGTTGAGAACGTTGATATCTTCCAGGGGCGAACCCTGGGCCGTGGGGCAGACACTCCACAGGCGGATCGAGGCGAACAAGCTGCGGTCGGCGAACTTGTAATCGCGCATGTCCTGCAGATAGACCCCCATCAGGCAGGTCAGCGGCTCGTGCAGCATGCGCATCGGCGTCCCCTGGGAGCTGACGGGAGCTGCCGGCCCCGCCAGTGCTGGCAACAGGGTCAACAGGGTGGCCGTCAGGCTGGCCAGGGCCAGGGCGATCCAGCGGCGCAATGGCCGTGGTCGGGAGGCCAGACGACGGCCGAAGACGATCATGGCTGCAATCTGGCCAGGCGCCCCTGAAACTGGCGGCTGCGATCCAGCTGCCCCAGCTGCTTGGTGATCTGGATCATCGCCGCCAGGGCTTCCCGGGAATCAGGCTTGAGATACAGGCATTTCTGCAGGCAGTCCAGGGCCTCTTCGGGGCGATTGTGGCGCTCCAGCAGCTGACCCAACCGCAGATAGGCGAGATCCGAGTAGGGGTTCTGGGCCAGCTCCTGTTGGCAACGCTCCAGTTCGCCATCGCCGGAGCCGCCGGCCTGCGGCACCCCGGAGGGGCCCGCGGCGGCGGCCCTGGCTGGCACCGCCGGTCGGGAACGGGCGGCAATGGCGGGCTGGAGCCCCGCCCGCGGGCTGCTGCGCAGGGGGGTGCGCCGGGGTTGGCGGCTGGTGACGGAACGCTCGCGTCGCGGCTGGCGGCTGGCCACCGGAGCCGGCGGCTGCTCGGGCGGTGGTGGCGCCGCCGCCTCGGGCTGCTTGCGCAGAAAGCCGAAGACGAAGGATTCGCGGATCGGGCTGAACAGGGCACTGGGCACCTTGCCCGTTTCCGCCGAGCCGACGATCAGCAGACCACCGGGCTTCATCAGGCCAGCGAACGATTCCAGCAGGTTCTGGCTGGCCGTTTCCTCGAGATAGATGAGCAGATTGCGGCAGAAGAT
>CAIKWV010000075.1 GCA_903831165.1 uncultured cyanobacterium | reverse complement strand
GTGCTGCGCAAATACAACACCACTGGTCATTTCCGCTTGCTCAACCAGCTGCGCAGTGAGCTGAAGGGCAATCCGCTGGTGCGGCCCAAGCAGGGTGAGACCGTCGGTGAAGCCAATCGCAGCCGCAGCCTGATCCGGGCCATCGAAGCTCGCTCCCAGGCAGGCCCAGGCCGCAGCCGCAGGGCCGCCGAAGCGTCCGAGGTCACGGTCATGGAGGCCGCCTCCCTTCCGATCACGGACATGCCGAGGGTCCTGAGCAGCTATTCCCAGCAGGCCTACAGCGAATTCGCCGAATCCGAAGCCGGCGCTAACAGCACCTTCCGGGAACGGTTGAACGCCATCGACATGCGCTGAACCTCGGTTCTGGCCGGTCGGCACCATCCACGGCTGCAGAGCGGTCGTGGTAATCACAAGATCCGGCTCTCCGCCAGGTCTGCACAGCCCACGAACGAGGTTCCACAGACAACCTCTCGCCTGATGTCAGTCAGCGCGGTGGTGATAGTCGCAGCGGTTGACTGGTGAGGCTAGGGCTCGAGATCAGCCTCGCCCACGCCCATGGGACGCTCCGAATCCGCAGCTCTGGCCGCTGCTCGGGAGGATCCTGCTGGTCTGTCAGGGGTCAATCAGCTGCGGGAACATCTGTTGGAGCGCAAGCCGAGATGATTCCAAAGAAAAAGCCCTGCCGTAGGCAAGGCTGAAGCAACAGGCATGGCTCGGGGGAGACTTGAACTCCCGACCTTGGGGTTATGAATCCCACGCTCTAACCAGCTGAGCTACCGAGCCGGAAATAGCAGCTTAAACGATCGAGGTCCGGGTAAAGAGGAGTCGATTTCAGCTGCTCGGTTGATGCTCAGGCCCGTGGTGGCAGGAAATTGAGCGGATTCATGGCTCCCTGGCCAGCAGGGCGGATCTCGAAGTGGAGGTGAGGTCCGGTGCTGCGGCCGGTGCTGCCCATCTGACTGATCGGCTGCCCCTGCTGCACCATCTGCCCCTGGGAGACCAGGATGCGACTGTTGTGGCCATAGACGGTGATGGTCCCGTCGGCGTGGGTGATCTTGACGAGGTAGCCATAGCCACCGTCATCCCAGCCGGCAAACAAAACCTGGCCGTCCTGGGCGGCCACGATCGGCGTGCCGACGTTGTTGGCGACATCGATGCCTTTGTGCATCCGACCCCAGCGCCAGCCGTAACCGGAGGTGAAGGTGCCCTGGGCGGGCCAGATGAAGGAGCCGCTAGTGCTGGAGCCGTTGAACGGACGTTGCTGCGGACCAAAGCTCGGCAGTTCGGGCCAGCTGACGCCGCCACTGCCCACGGGATTCATGCCCAGCAGCATGCGCTGGCGGATGGCTGGCGAGGACTGGGCCAGACGCACCTGGCTGCCGACAACCAGACGGGCCGTTTCCAGGCCGGGATTGAGACGCAGCAGCTCGGCCAGCGTCATGCCGTAGCGCTGGGCAATCAACATCAGCGTGTCACCGAACCGGACCACGCCGGCGCCCACGGTTGGTGGAGGCGAAGCGGGCAGTGGATGGGCCAGGCGAGCACCCTGGGGATCAATCGAAGCAATCCGATCGAGGTGTAGTCCCTCTCTTGAGGGCAGGGCCAGCAGGTCGCCGGGATTGAACTGATGGTCCTCGTCGACCCGATTCAGCCTGGCCAACTGGGTTTCGTCGAGGTTGAGCTGGGAGGAGAGCTCCTCGATGGTGGTGGTTTGCGTGACCTTCACCCAAGCGGTGGAAGGCTTGATGGCGGGCAGGGAGGCGATCAGAAGATCTGTTGGGTTTGAGCCCCGAGCATCATCGGCTACAGCGGCGACAAGTGGAGCAATCGCAGGGGTAGTGAGGAGAACAGGAAGGATCCAACGCAAAGGCTTCATGCAAATTTTCACCCATTCGGACAAAACCCGGTAGAGAAGCCGACATCTCCGGGTCGCGCAGACAGTAACCCGTGGCGCCCATTCGATCAAGTCACGTCGGCAACATCATGGGCCGGTTCCGGGCCGCAAGCCGGAGCTCAGCCGCTGCACAGAACACTCAGACTTGTTGCGGCGCAGGGGATTCCAGCTGGCGCAGGGCCTCAAAGAGCACGACCGCCACCGCGACGGAAAGATTCAGGCTGCGGACGCCGCCGCCGCGATTCAGGCCGCCAGCCATCGGAATGCCCAGACGGGCATCGGCGATCGCCAGCAGCTCTGCCGGCAGACCCTCGGTCTCGCGGCCGAACAGCAGCCAGTCGCTGGCGGCAAAATCGAAGTGGCTGTAGGGCAGCTCGGCATGGGCACTCAGGGCCACCAGCCGCCCCCCCTGGCGGCTCCGGTGCCGCTGGAACGCCTCCAGGTCGCCGTGGCGCTGGAGATCCACCCAGGGCCAGTAGTCCAGGCCAGCGCGGCGCAACTGACGATCGTCAATGACGAAACCGAGGGGCTCGATCAGGTGCAGCGGCGTGGTGGTGGCCGCACAGGTGCGGGCCACATTGCCCGTGTTCGGGGGGATCTGGGGCTGAAACAGCACGATCCGGGGCATCAGGGGTCCGCCGGCACCGGCACTCCGAGGGCGCCGAGATCGAGGGCCCGACCCTGCAACACCAGCCAGGAGCGATCGCAACGACGGCTGATGTCCTGCTGCAGGGGTGCCAGGCGATCGCGGAAACGGGACCCCGCCGCCGTCGGGGGCACCACACCCCAGCCGATTTCCTCGCACACCAACAGCAGCGCAGCGGGCGTGGCCTCCAGGGCTGCGAGCAGATCGCGGCAATGCTGCTGCCAGGACTCGGGGCTGGCCTCGAGCCAGGCGGCCACCCAGGTGCCGAGGGAATCCACCAACGCGATCTGTTGGCGATCGAGCAGCAGCAGCTCCCGGCTCAGCTCTCCTTCCACTTCGCGGCAGTCCCAGTTGCCGGGACGGCGCCGACGATGCCGGTCCAGTCGTTGCTGCCAACTGCTGTCCTCGGGCAAGAGGGGACCAGTGGCCAGATAGACGACTGGCCGGCCGCTGACCATGGCCAGATGCTCCGCCCAGCGGCTCTTGCCGCCGCCGGCTGGCCCACTGATCAAGGTGAGCTGTGGATGGGACTCAACCGCCACCATTCATGTTGCGCAGCGTGGCGACCGAGGAAGGCGAAACACGGTTGAGATAGCGGAAGATCCAGTACTTGAAGATCGTCGCCAGCACCACAGGGAAGGTGGCGATAAACAACATAATGAAGTTTTCCTGAGGCGGCACACCAAGGTGATCGGCGATGCCATCAAGCAAAACTGTCCAGCCCTCAGGGCTGTGAAAACCAACGAAGATATCCGTGAATAAAATGATGGCAAATGCCTTAGCGCTGTCGCTGAGGCCATAGATCATTTCATCAATGAAACCACGCAAAACCTGAAGATCCCGTTGGCCGAAAAGACAGACAAGGATGAAACCAACCAGGCCGAAGAGATCAGAAAGAACATTCTTGACGGCGTGGGTGCTTTCCAGATCGGCTTCCTGCTTCAGCTCACGAGCCCGCTCAGCCAGTTGCTGCTGAAGTTGCTCGCGGGTTGGCATGGGCTTCTCATCCAGCAGGAAGCTGAACTCGATTTCGGACTGAAACTCCTTGAGCTTCTTGACGGCACTCTTCTCAAGCCTGGGTTTGGGATAGTTGAGGAAGGGTGAATCCGGTGAGAAATGATCGACTAGGGGGGAGACGATGTAGACGCGGCTGAGCTGTTGCAACAGGATCGGAACCAGGATCAAAAGCAACAGGATCCGCAGCGACACCAGGGTGGAGTCGCGACGCCGGCGAAAGCCAGCCACCACGTTCGCCTCGGCTTCCGGATCCAGTTGGCGCCGCACCTGATCGACCACACCGATCAGACTGCGGGGCAGGATCTCCGGCGATCGGCTCAGGCTGGGCAGGGACCTGCGTTTCTCGTCGTAGCGGGAGACCACGGACTCAATCAATTGGATCTGCCGCAACTCCTGCCCCGACAGCTCCTGGCGATAGGGCTCAAGCTGCTCCAGCGACTGACGACAGACCTGTAGCGCGGCCCTGAACCGCCTCAAGACCTGGGCCTGCATGCCCTTGGGCAGGCGCAATTCCAGTTCCGGTCGCACCGGCCGGTCGTTGTAGTGCTCCAGTTCAATGCTCTGGATCAACAGGCCGGCCTCATAGCCGCGCTCCAGATCGCTGCTCAGATCGAGCGATTGCGCCCTGCCAAATGTCCCCATCCAATCGGTCAGACCCATGGTGCCTATCCTTCAGTTCAATCAGCGCGAGAACACCCACCAGGTCAGCATCGGGACCACCGTGCCGACCACGAGCAGGACCACCACCCAGGTGAAGGCTTTGCTGCTTTGAGTTTCCTCCCGGGTGGGAATGTTCGTGGGCACGACGGCCGCCTCTTCGATCACGGCCTCACCGGGATCGTCGCCACCTCGCAGCACCGTGGACAGGCGATCGAGGGCATCGACGGTAGCCTGGCGGTACCGATCGCCCTCCCGCAGGGGCTGGGCCATGGTGGTGCGCGCGGTGCTGCGCAGCAGATCCGGTTGCAACTGGCGCTCCAGTTGCGGTGAAGCGACCACGGCTGCCGCTTTGGTCTTGGTGTCGATCAGCAGCAACAATTGGTTGGTGTCCGACCCCTCGCCGGAACTGCCGGACCAGCGTTCCAGCAGTTGCTGGCCCAGCTGCTCCAAGGTCAGGCCGTAGTCCAACCGATTGATCGTCAACAGGCGGGCATCCACCCGCTCCGCTGACAAGGCTTCGAGCTGATTCTCCACTTCGGCGCTGCTGGCGCGGCTGAAGACGTTGGCCTCATCGAGCAGATGGTTGCTGGGAGGCGTGAGCGGGTAGTCGTTGGCGGAGACCGCCAGGGCAGGTGCCACACCAATGCCGAGGCCGACCACCAAGGCGATGGTCAGCAGCAGGTGCGCACCGAAACGGCGGATCGCAAGCGAGGCAGCAACGGGCGAGAGGGGCACGACAGGGGCCACGGGAGGGCGTGCGGATGATTCAGTCTGCCTTCAGCTGGCCAAGCTGTCGCGATGCAGCATGGCAATCACATCCAGGATCTGCTGGGAGCGCTCGGCCGGCAACTGCAATTGGGCCGCCATGCGCTGCAACATCTCTCGCTCGCTGTCCGTCAGCACCCGATCGGCATGGACAAGCTCGGCGGCCATGGCCAGGGCTGTCTCCTGCTGGGGAGGCGTGAGCAGGGGAATCGCCTCGCTGACGAGAGGCTCCCAACCATCCCGGCGCAGGGTCGCCAGCAGGCCATCAAACATGCGGCCCATCGTCACCTCGCTGAGGTCCCGATAAGGCGTGCGCTTCTCCAGTTGTTGCCGCAGGGCCTGGGCCTCCTGGCGATCGAGCGAGCCATCGCAGGCGACAGCGGCAAGGGCGATGGCGGCGAAAGCCTCACTGGGATTCATGGAGAAAGAGATGGCTGCACCCATTGCAGCAGGGCACGGTCGATCCGGCATCCTGAATGCAACGTCTGTCTTTGATTCGTGGTCTCGGCGCTGCCCGCCCCTGCCCGCATCCCGGTGGTCGCCGGGGCCGTGGGACTGGTCATGACCGTCATCAACCAGCTCAGTGCCGAGGCGGTCGATCCGGCCCTGCAGCGGGCCGGTGTGGTTGCGGCCATCCTGTCGGTGGTGCTGATGCTGGTGGGTTTGCTGTGGACCCGCATCACCCCGGTCGTGGCTGAACGGGCGGCGCTGAGCGGCCGGGAGGGGCTGGTGTTGGTGGAGGGATTGCCCGAACCGTTGCGCCGGGAGTTGGGCTGGGGCAGCGCCCTGATCCTGACCGCCACCCCGGCAGCCTGTCTGCTGCTGCTCTGGGACCAGAACTGCCTGCTGCGACGGGGACTGCTGGCGGAGGCCGACTTTGTCGCCGGTGCCATCAGCCAGCGCGCATTGGAGAGCGGCAAGGCAATCTCCCTGGTGGACCTCAGGCTCTATCCCGGCCGGGAGGAATTCGAGGGGCTGCTGCCCGGACTGCCATCGGTGCTTGTCCAGCCGATCGCCGATCGCGGCCTGCTGCTGGTGGGGGGATGGTCGGCGCGCTGTTTCAGCCGCAGCGATCTGACCTGGCTGGAGGGCTGGACGCAGCGGCTTACAGCCGAATGGGCTCCGGCGCTGGACGCGGCCGTTGCAGCCGGGGCGGGCCCGGTCGGCTCGGCACCTGGAACTGGCTGAAGACCCGACCGGAGGGGGTGGAGACCAGGACCGAACCCTGACCACCAAGGCGCCCCCGCAGTCTCTGTCCTCGGGTGATCTGCCGGTTTTCGGTGCGGCGCAGTTCCAGATCGCCGTCGGCTTCCACCTCCTGGCTGACCCAGTTCCAGCGACAGCGTCTGGCGGTGAGCAGGTCGTCGTGCAGACGGATCACACAACCGGAGGGGATTTCAACACTGGTCTGGGCCTCGTGCAGATCAAAGCTCTGCCCCTGCACCGCCAGGGCGCCACGGGTCCCATGGAAAGGTTCGCTGCTGCTGGCGGTGTTCTCACGGAGATCCAGCCGGACCTCCCGGGCCTCCAACTGGGCGTGATCGACGCTGTCGGTGTAAATCACCGGGGCGAGCAGACGCAGTTGCTGCTGCTGGGTGTTGCCTTCTAGGGCTGAGGCCGTGAGCTTCTGCAGCGGCTGGCTCCGGCTGCGCCCAGGCGCACGACGGTTGGCAACCACGGGGCCGCGGGTCTGGAGGGCGCCGGTGCCGGAATTCCAGTCGGCCTCGCTGACCCGAACCACGGTGTCCGGATCAGAGCGCTCCGGATCCTTGAACGGGTCGAAGCGCGTCGTCCAACGCTCCAACAGCGGCTGACCCCGGAGCTTGAGCAGATCCTGATCGAACAGAAAGGTGGCCTGCCTGGAGCTGAGCCGGTACTGGGGATCACTGGCCCGGGGTTTGCGGTCGATCTCCATGCGCTAACGCGATGGGAACCAACGCACCCTGGAGGCCTGAATCAGCACCGGTTGACGTCCCACCTGCTCGACGCGGATCTGGCCCTCCAGCAACACCACGTCGCCGTCGTTGATCACGGTGCCGCTGGTGGCCTGCAGGCGATAGGCAGGCTGGCCATGGCGATAGATGATTCCCTTGGGGGTCACCGCCTGAGCCACCTGCCGGCGCAGGTCGTAGCGGGCCTCAGGACTGGTGAGACTCCAGGAGGGCCGGCCCTGTTGATCCTGCTGGCGCAGATCGAGCGAGCGGAACACGAACGGGGGGGCATTCTCGTCCTGGGTGATCGGTTTGCCGCTGGAGCAGGCCGCCAACGCGGTCAGCAGCAGGGGCGCCAAGGCGACCAGCCCCAGTCGTGCAGGCCTGAACTCGATCGGCGACAGGGGGTGTGTCACAGCGGGCCATCCAGCTCGAGGCGCTGCATCACCGGAACCGGCTCCGGCAGCTCCAGGCCGGGGGGCAGGCCGCCCCAGTGCAGGGCCTGCTGCCAGGGCGAAGGGGAGGCCAGCGAGTCGCTGCTGCTGTCGATCGGCTCCTGGGCCAATTGCTCGAGCAGACGCGAGGAGAGTTCGGGCAACAGCGGCGCCAGCAGCAGGCCCACCCAGCGGCTGGTTTCAAGCACCGCGTAAAGGTCTTCGCCGACCTGGCTCTCCTCACCCGCTGTCTTCATCCGTTTCCAGGGAGCATTCTCATTGAGAAAACCATTGGCGCCGATGGCCAGTTGCAGCACACTTTCGGCAGCTGTTCGGAAATCCAGTCGCTCCATGGCGGCCTGGAACGACGAAGCGGCATCGGTCGCCGCCTGGGCCAGGGGATGGGCGGCCAGAGCCGCCGCGCCGGCCGGAGGCACGGAGCCGTCAAACCATTTGCGCGCCATCGAAGACGTGCGATTCAGCAGGTTGCCGATGGTATTGGCGAGGTCATTATTGACCAGATCACTGAAGCGTTGCTGTTGGAAGTCACCGTCATCTCCGAAGGGAATGTCCCGCAGCAGATACCAGCGCACCGCATCACGACCGCAGCGCTCGAGCAACAGCTCGGGATCGAGCACATTGCCCAGGGATTTACCCATTTTCTGGCCCTCGCGGGTCAGAAAACCGTGGCCGAACACCGTGGTCGGCAACGCCAGTCCGGCCGAGAGCAGCATGGCCGGCCAGAACACGGCATGAAAGCGCAGGATGTCCTTGCCGATCACATGCAGCTGGGCAGGCCAGCCCCGGGTAGCCAGCGCCTCCAGATCGACGGGCATTCCTGGCTCCAGCAGGGCGGAGAGATAGCCCAGCAACGCATCGAACCAGACGTAAAAGGTGTGGCCGCTATGACCCGGCACCGGGATGCCCCAGGGCAGATCCACCCGTGAAATCGAGAAATCCTTCAAGCCACCGGCGACAAAATTCTCCACCTCGCGGCGACGGGATGCCGGAGCGATGAAGCCCTCCCGGGCCACCAGCTCTTCGATCTGCTGCTGGTAGCGGGACAGGCGGAAAAACAGGTTCACCTCATCGCGCCATTCCAACGGCCGGCGATGGATCGCACATTCCGGATCGTCGCTTTCATGGGGATCGTCCTTGAACTCCTCACAGGCGACGCAGTACCAACCCTGCTGATGCCCTTCCACCACATCACCGCTGGCTTCGACCCGGGCGAAGAACTGTTCGACCAGCTGGTGATGACGGGGATCGCTGGTGCGAATGAAGCGGTCGTTGCTGATCTGGAATCGCTGCCAGAGCTCGCGGTAACGCTCACTGATGGCATCGCAATGGGCCTGGGGGGTGAGGCCCGCCGCCTCAGCGGTGCGCATGATCTTGAGCCCGTGCTCATCGCAGCCGGTGATGAACACCACCGCCTGTCCCTGCAGCCGCTGATAGCGGGCGATGGCATCACAGGCCAGGGTGGTGTAAGTGCTGCCCAGGTGCGGCCGATCGTTGACGTAATAAAGGGGGGTGGTGAGGGTGTAAGGCATCGGCAGGTTCAGGGGGCACACGGCACCGCCGCTACGGCCCTGCCCAGTCGGGCGGATCCTACCCAGAGCTCCCGCCCCGGAGGGAACAGCTCCGGCCCTGATGGGCCAGCCCCAGGCTGGGGCAGGATTCGCAGCGAGATCGGTCGGGGACCATGGGTGTGGGCAGCGGGCGCAATGTGGAGGTGGTGGTCTGGGGAGGCGGCAGTGGCGGTGTGGCGGCGGCCCTGCAGGCAGGCCGCTCCGGTGCTGAAACCCTGCTGTTGACCCCTGGCCCCTGGCTGGGCGGCATGGTCAGCGCGGCCGGTGTCTGCGCCCCTGACGGCAATGAACTGACCCCCTGGCAGAGCGGCCTCTGGGGCGCCCTGCTGCGAGCCCTGGAGCAGGAGGAACCCGAGGGGCTGGATCAGAACTGGGTCAGTTGTTTCGGCTATCGCCCGGCCACGGCGGAACGGATCCTGCGCCGTTGGTTGGCCGCTGAAGCCCGCATCACCTGGTGGCCGAACTGCAGCCTGCTGGAGGTGGTGAGCCGCCGGAACCTGATCACCGAACTGAAGATCTGTCGGGAGAGCGGCGGGGCTGCTGGGGAGCCCGATCAGCTGATCAGCCTCCATCCGCGCATCGTCATCGATGGCAGCGATCGTGGCGAGCTGATCGGCCTCAGTGGCGCCGGGTTCCGCCTGGGCTGGGAATCCCAGGAGTCCTGGCAGGAGCCGAGTGCGCCGGTCCAGGCGCGGCTGGAGAGCGATCCCTTCTTCCGACGGCAACCGGTGCAATCCCCCACCTGGGTGGTGATGGGCCAGCTGGCGCCGGATTGCGGCCCGCCGGAACGACTTGTCGCCCCTCTGCCGGCGCCCTTTGAGGGGGCCACCCAGGCCTTCGGCCTGGAGAAAACCCTGACCTATGGGCGCCTGCCGGGTGGGTTGGTGATGCTGAACTGGCCCCTGCAGGGCAATGACTGGCATGGAGACCTGGACCGCGCCTTTGGCTCGACGCTGAACCGGAGCCAACAACAGGCGGCGGAGACGGAGCTCGACGCTGACATGCAGCGCCACAGTCTGCGATTCGCCGAGCTGCTGGCTGACCTCAGTGGCGGCTGGCTGCAGCCGGGGCGAGCGTTCCCCACAGCCCTTGAGGCCAGGCGAGGGGCCCTGGAGGGGGAGCAGGCCCTGGCCTTGATGCCCTACTGGCGCGAGGGCCGGCGGCTGGTGGGCCAGACCGTTGTACTGGAGCAACACCTGCTGCCCCAGGCCGCCGGCGCCAGCATCGCTCCCCTGCCCCTGGATTCCCATGGCCATTGCTCAGCGATCGCTGTGGGCAACTACGCCAACGACCACCACTACCCCGGCCCAGATTGGCCTCTGGCACCCAAGAGCTGCCGCTGGGGCGGGCGTTGGAGCGGTACGCCGTTCACAATCCCCTACGGCGCGATCGTCAGCCGCGATCTGCACAATCTGCTAGCGGCCGACAAGTGCCTCAGCGTCAGCCACATGGCCAATGGCGCCACGCGATTGCAACCGCTGGTGCTGAACATCGGTCAGGTAGCGGGCCTGGCGGCGGCCCTCTGTTGTCAGGACGGCGTCTGGCCGGCGGAACTGGCGCCATTGCGGCTGCAGAAGGCGCTGATCCAGGATCCGCAGGCACCAGCGGCCCCACTGCCGCTCTGGGACACCCCCTGGCATCACCCCCAGTGGCGCCAGCGCCAGCTGCAGGCGATCGAGCATCCGAGCGCACTCAATCCCCATGGTCAGCTGGCTGGGGTGGGTGATCTGGAGCCTGGGCAGGCGCCGCCCGAGCGCGGTGAGCAGCTGTGGCAGGGCGACTTGCAGCCGGATGGCAGCGGTGGCTTTGCCCTGCTGGTGGCCGGCAGGCTGTGGCCGGTGATCACGCTGGAGCCGGCCCTGCATCGCTGGCTGCTGAGCCAGGAGCGGCCGCGCCCCGTGTCGCTGATCGGCTGCGCCAACCCCTGGGGGCCCTGGTTGCGGGTCTCGCGGCTGGCGGAGACCGGCTCCGGGATCTAGGCGCTGGCCCGCAGCCGCAGCTGATCCCGCAGCGAATCGACCAACTCCACCCGCACCAACAGAGGGTCGCCTGGATTGGCGCCACTGGGGCAGAGGCAGGGGAAATCGAGGCAGAGATCCTCGAGGTGCACCAGGGCGAGATCGTCCTGGACCCGGAGCCAGCGCAACATCAGGCCGCGCCATTGGGGCTGGGGATTCTGCTCGAACCAGACCTGCTGCCAATGGCGCTGATCCTCGCGGCTGATCGTGATGCCTTCGCGCACCGCGCCCTCCAGGGCGCCCAGCATGGCGGCCATCTGGGCCTCATCGAGCACCGCTCCCCCTTCCTGCTGCAGGGCCAGTTGCCGCTGGGTGAGCAGGTCGCCGTAGCGCCGGATCGGCGAGGTGGCCTGCACATACGCTTCCAGGCCGAGGCTGAAGTGGGGGGCTGGTTGCACCCCCACATGGCCGCGGGCCAGGCAGCGCCGGATCGCGGCATGCCGCACCGGTCCGGGGGGCAAGTCGGCCAGCTCCTGCTCCGACGGCAGGTTGGCGCTCTGCTGGCTGCGATAAGGAAGGGCGAGGGATGTCTGGATGCCATGGGCCGCGATCACGGCACCGGCCAGGATCATCGCCTCCGCCACCATGCTGCGGGAGGCCGACGGGTCGGTCACCTCCAGTTGTGCCTGATCCTGCCGGCAACGAATCCGGCCCTCGGGCTGGTCCAGCTCCAGGGCACCCTGCCGCAGGCGCCAGGCCCGGCGCTGCTGCATCAGGGCATGGATCCGGGCGGGCGCCGGCTCTTCCGGTGGGGCCAGCTCGATCAATTCGTCCGCATCGCCGTAGGAGAGCCGATAAGCCGGCTTCACCCAGCTGCGATGCAGCTCGTGGGTCACCACCGCCCCCGTTTCATCGAGGTCCACCGCCAGACTCCAGGCGGCGCAGCGCTGGCCCTGACGCAGGCTGAAGACGCCGGTCACCAAAGCCGTGGGGAACATCGGCAGAGCCCCCCGGGCCAGGTACAGGCTGCTGGCACGGCGCCTGGCTTCCAGATCCAAGGGGCTGTCAGCGGCGATCAGGCGACCGGGGTCGGCGATGTGGATCCACAGCCTGGGCAGACCGCCTGCGGCTGAGGGTTCCAGGCTCAGCCCATCGTCAATGTCGACCGTGTCGTCATCGTCAATGGTGAACAGGTGCAGCTGACTCAGATCGAGGCGGTGTTCATCGCCCGGCATGGGGTCTTCCGCCAGCGCCAGCAACCGCTCCGCTTCGGCCTCCAGAGCCGCCGAGAAACCCAGTTCCCAGGTGGTGGCCTCCAGCGAGGGCAGGTGGTGACGGGGCCACTGGCCCAGATCAGCCAGCAGATGGCGGATCGGACCAGCTTCGGCTGGACAGTGGGCGTGATGCAAAGCCTGTCGCAGAGGGGCCGGCAGCGGAATCTCGGTGTCACCCCGGGCCCAGTGGCGCAACAGCGCCAGCTCCTCGGCTTCGGCTGCTGCCAAGGCCCCGGCCTCAATCGGCTGTCGCAGCTGTAACTGGCGATGCCAGGCGTCACGGCGGAGCACGGCCAACTGTTCCCGGCGACGTTGAAGCCGCAGGGGCCTCAGCTCTGCAAGGCTCCGCGGCAGCACCTGGCCCTGGCGCCAGCGGAACAGGGTCTGATCACCCTGAAGCCACAGCCACAGCGCCGCCCGCAAGGCCGGATCGGCGGCGGAACCGACCAGATCAGCCAGCTCTTCGAGGCTGATGGCCGAAGCTTTGGCGTCGGGTGCAGAGGAATCGGCCAGCAGGAGCCATGCGGCTCCCAGCTCCCGGACTGCCGGTAGGGAGGCAGCGAGCACGGAGTCTTGCAACCCCCATGGCCCCTGAGCGGGCCCAGGAGCAGGGGGGGCAAAATGATCACCCGCGGCAATCAGGTCAAGCTGTCGCAGCGGCAAGGCAAGGGGCCGCGCCGTGGAGCCGACCCTGAGGGTTGCACGGCTTCCTCGGATGTCCTGGACGATGGCCAATTGGGGGCCACGGTCTTCGATCAAGCCAACCAGATCCCCCGGCTGGGGAGCCGCTGGCACGGCCTGCCGGGGGGTGGGCTGGGGCAACTCAGCCTTCGGGATTCACGAAGGGCAGCAGAGCCACGATGCGCGCACGCTTGACGGCGTTGGTGAGGTCCCGCTGCTGCTTGGCCGTCAGGCCCGTGAGGCGACGGGGCAGG
>CAIKWV010000074.1 GCA_903831165.1 uncultured cyanobacterium | reverse complement strand
TGGGCCGGAGCGCAACTGCATCCCTCTGTAACCAACCCCCCGGCCGGCTCCCGGGGGCAGCAGGACGACCCCTAGGATCTTCGAGCTGAACGCTTGAGACCATGGCTGCCGGCTCTACAGGGGAACGCCCGTTCTTCGAAATCATTACGAGCATCCGTTACTGGGTCATCCATGCGGTGACCCTGCCCGCCATCTTTTTGGCCGGCTTCATGTTCGTTTCCACCGGCCTGGCGTATGACGCCTTCGGCACTCCCCGGCCTGATGCCTACTTCCAGGCTCAGGAGACCAAGGCTCCCGTCGTCAGCCAGCGCTACGAAGGCAAGAGCCAGCTTGACCTGCGCATGAAATAACCTCATGACCCAAGTTCCCGCCCCCACGACCCCGCGCAATTACCCGATCTTCACGGTGCGCTGGCTGTCGGTCCATGCCCTCGGCATCCCCACGGTCTTCTTCCTCGGGGCCCTGGCCGCGATGCAGTTCGTCCGCCGCTGATACCGCTGCGCTTCGGCGCTGCGCTCAACGTTCGCTGCGAACCCAGCCACTGCGGTGGCCATCGTCGGTGAAGCCCCTGAGCTGAAACCCGATCTCTCCCCTCATCGGCATGCAACGCAACGACAACCCCAACAACCTCCCGGTCGAACTGAACCGCACCAGCCTCTACTTGGGCCTGCTGTTCGTGTTCGTCACGGGCGTGCTTTTTTCCAGCTACTTCTTCAACTGATCCGGAGGTTCCCGAATGAGCGGCAAGAAATCCTCTCTCCCCGACGGCCGTATCCCGGATCGTCTCCCCGATGGTCGCCCGGCCGTGGCCTGGAAAAGCCGCTGGACCGAAGGCGTGCTGCCCCTGTGGCTGGTGGCCACCGCCGGCGGCATGGCCGTGATCTTCGTGGTCGGCCTGTTCTTTTATGGCTCCTATGTGGCCGTGGGTTCGGCCTGAGAACGGTCCCCCACGTCACACCCTCACACCCCCGAAGCGGGCCCCAAACGGGTCCGCTTTTTTGTGCTCAGAAGGACCGGATCGGCGGACAGGTCGGGACACGCACCCTCGTCGCAGCCCGCCCAGGAGAGGGGCGGCTAGCAACCTGGGCGGCTTGACCTCCGGGCAGCCAGAGGCTCTGCGCCGCACCGATCTGGGCTGAGCCGTGCTGTTGCTGGCGGACGATCCAGACCATCAGGGCGAGCCCCGGACAGCAGGCGCCAAGGACGTGGCGGATCGGCGCGGCCGGGAGGTTGACGGCATCCCTCCAGGCTCAGGCCAGCAGACGCGCCAGCAGCGCCTCGGGGGCCAGGCGCTGGTCGTTGCCCTCGGGGTCGCGCAGATCCTTGAGCACCACCACCCCTTCGCTGGCCTCGCTCTCGCCGATCACCGCCGCCCAGCGGGCGCCGCAGCGGTCGGCCCGCTTGAACTGTTTGCCGAAGGCGGCGGCGGTCAGATCCAGTTCCACCGCCAGTCCCCGGGCGCGGGCGCGGCGCGCCAGGGGCAGGGCCAGGGCTTCGGCCGCTTCACCGCGGCTGATCACATAGAGATCGGGGGCCACCGCCAGGGAGGTCGCCGGGTCCGCAGCCGCCTGGGCCAGCAGCACCAGCCGCTCCATGCCCAGAGCCCAGCCCACGGCGGGCGTGGCCGGTCCGCCCAGCTGGCCCACCAGGCCGTCGTAGCGGCCACCACCGCAGACGGTGGCCTGGGCGCCGAGCTGGCTGCTGGTGATCTCGAAGGCGGTGTGGCCGTAGTAATCGAGGCCCCGCACCAGGCGAGGGTTGATCAGATACGGAATCTCCAGGTGCGTCAGGGCCTGCTGCACCCGCTCGAACCGCTCCTGGCTCTCGGGCGCCAGGGCGTCCGCCAGGGTGGGAGCCCCGGCCAGCAGGGCCTGGGTCTGGGGGTTCTTGGAATCGAGAATGCGCAGCGGATTGGTGGCGATGCGCTGCTGGGAATCGGGATCGAGCTGCTCGCGGTGTGCCTCCAGCCACTGCACCAGCTCACGGCGATAGCGCTGGCGGTCGTCGGGGCTGCCCAGGGAGTTGAGTTCCAGCTCCAGGCCGCCCAATCCCAGCTCCGCCAGCAGATCCCAGGCAATGGCGATCGCTTCGGCGTCGCTGCGGGGATCGGCGAAACCGAGAAACTCCAGGCCGATCTGATGGAACTGGCGCTGCCGGCCCGCCTGGGGCCGCTCGTAGCGGAACATCGGCCCGCCATACCAGAGGCGCTGGGGGCCCTGGCTGAGCAATCCATGCTGGATGGCGGCGCGCACCACCGAGGCGGTGCCCTCCGGCCGCAGGGTGCAGCTGCGCTCACCGCGATCGAGGAAGGTGTACATCTCCTTGCCGACCACATCGGTGGCCTCACCGATGCCGCGGGCGAACAGCTCGGTG
>CAIKWV010000073.1 GCA_903831165.1 uncultured cyanobacterium | reverse complement strand
GGACCTAAAGCGGCCTCCGCTCACCAAAGCCCCTTGCGCTTGGCGACAGCCTCGGCCTTGCGCAGCTGCCAGAGGTTTCGCCCCAGGCGGCGAGCCTCGATCCCGCCGCGGCCGAGGGGATCAGCACCAGGACGAACCCCAAGCAGCAGGGTGGTTTCCTTGGTACTGAGGGGGGCACCCAAATCAAGGGCGTCGCGCAGGCCCGCCAGCCGTAATTGCAGTAGCTCTAAGGCATCCCGTTCCTCCTCCCTGGAGCGGGTCGGTGCTGCTGGCTCCGGGGCCTGGGGCAGCCAGGCCGCTGGCAAAACTGGATTGCCAGGCGCAAGGCTCACCACGGTGGCGCTCGATTTCTGGCCCTGGCCCAGCTGGTGGCAATAGTCGTTGAGGATTGCCACATCGTGGCCACTCAGCCAGCTCTCCTGCCGGCCGGTAGCCGGGTTGACCTCCTTACGTATGCGCACTGCACAATCGTCGGCCCATTGGGACGCCGTGCTGCGGGCACAGCCCGCCTGCTTGATCCAAGCCGTAAAGGCCATGCCGTCCTGATGGGCCGCCAAAGCTTCTGCTTTGTTTCCAGCCACGATCCCCTGAGTTGCACACTCTTGGCGGACCTTATCGAATCAACATCGCCGGCCCATCCCCTCCCTGGCCAAGGGGTTCGCCACAGCTGCGGTGTTGGCGGCGGCCGCCCTTGAGGCGCCCGAGCAGATCACCGCCGTTTTCGATCTCGGCCGCGAGATCGCCTAATCCCTGCTGCAGTGGTTTGCCACGGCGGCCAACCAGCAGTTGCTGGGCCATGCAACGGCGGGCCTCACCCTAGCGGCGGGACCCCAGGGAACGGGAAGCAGGCCAGCAGGGACAATCAAGCCCCGTAGGCGGCAGCGCCTTTGTGCTGACAGGCATCCTACCCAGCCTCAGTCGTAGCGTCGCCCAAGCCCTGATCGAAGCGGCCGGCGGCAAGCTGAGCGGTTCAGTGAGCAAGACAACCAGCTATTTGGTGGCGGGCGAGGTCGCCGGCAGCAAGTTGGCCAAGGCCGGGGCCCTGGGGGTTGCAGTGCTCGATGAGGCGGGTCTACTAGCCCTGCTCCAGGAGGGCCCAGACGGCAGTTCCGTAGGGGGCACCACTCCCTTGATCCAGCAGGCCCACCAAGACCCCTAAAGCCTCCAAACCCAACCGGCCAGCGGCCATCCTGATAGGGCGATCCAATTAGGACCCCACCATGGGCGAGCCGGCTACCTACCGCTGGATCAAGCTGACTGCGGCCGCGCCAAATACAAGGAGCAGGCGGCGCGCTCCGGGTTGGCCGCCCAAATCCGCCTCACCTGGTTTGTGGTTATTGCAGCCCTGCGGGACTGGAGCCTGCCCAGCGCCTAAACGTGAAAGGCCCCGGGGCCTGGGCCTGGCCAAAACAACCTGCAACGAACCCTTCGGAACCCAAGTTCATCTGGCCCACCCCCCCTTGAGGGCCGGCTGGGCAGCCCACCCACCAGCCAGACCGATCCCACCGTGGCCACCAGGCCGATGATGCTCGGGCTCCAGGTGCCCAAGTCAGCCTTACCGGAGAGCAGCTCGCCAAAACGGGCCCCATCGCCGGTCAGGGCGCTGAGGCTGCAGAACAACATCGTGCCCGGCCAGAACGCGATCAGGCCGATGACGTCATCGCGCAGGTTCACGTTGCTGAGGCCGTAGGCCAGGTTGAGCAGACGGAAGGGAAAGGCCGGAGATAACCGGGTGAGGAGCACCAATTTCAACCCCTCACGATTCACGGCCTGATCAATCGCCAT
>CAIKWV010000072.1 GCA_903831165.1 uncultured cyanobacterium | reverse complement strand
GCTTTCCAGGGGGAGGTCACGGGCGGTGGGTGCAGCCAAGGACCGGTCATCAGATCTGATTCATATTGGCCCGGCGCCCGTTTGCCTAGATTTCAGCCATTGGCGGCATAGCCCTGAGCGGTTTCACCCGACCCCTGGCCCGGCTGATCGACCAGTTCGAGCGACTGCCGGGCATCGGGCCTCGCACCGCCCAGCGGCTGGCCCTGCACCTGCTGCGACAACCCGAGGAGCAGATCCGCGCCTTCGCCGAGGCCCTGCTGGCGGCCCGCAGCCAGGTGGGCCAATGCCAGCGCTGTTTCCATCTCTCGGCCGAACCCCTCTGTGAGATCTGCCGCAACGAGGAACGGCGCAATGGCCAGCTGTGCGTCGTGGCCGATTCCCGAGATCTGCTGGCGATGGAGCGCTCTCGCGAATTTCATGGCACGTACCACGTGCTGGGCGGCCTGATCTCGCCGATGGACGGCATCGGGCCGGAGCTGCTGCAGATCCAGCCCCTGGTGGCCCGGGTTGATCGCGAGGAGATCAGCGAGGTGATCCTGGCCCTGACCCCCAGCGTCGAGGGGGACACCACCAGCCTCTATCTGGCGCGGCTGCTGCGGCCCTTCACCGTCGTCAGCCGCATCGCCTACGGCCTGCCGGTGGGCGGCGAACTGGAGTACGCCGATGAAGTCACCCTGGCGCGGGCCTTCGAGGGGCGCCGTCCGGTGGAGTGAGCCCAGGCCGGTTCCATCCCTTTCCGGTTCTGGGGAATCCCAGGCTGGGCCCAGGGGAGCCATGCTGGCGCGGTGGATCCTTCCGGATCATCCAGACCGCCGATGAGCCTCTCCCCCAGCCGCTACAGCAGCCTTCTCCCCAGCGAGCGCCTGCCGGAGTGGCTGCGCCGTCCCGTCGGGGATGCCTCCGCCCTGGAGACGGTGCAGGGGGTGGTACGCCAGCAACGGCTGCACACGATCTGCGAGGAGGGTCGCTGCCCCAACCGGGCCGAGTGCTACGCCGCCGGTACCGCCACCTTCCTGCTGGGGGGGCCGATCTGCACCCGCAGCTGCGCCTTCTGCCAGGTGGAGAAAGGCCAGGCCCCCAGCCCCGTCGATCCGGACGAGGCGGAGCGGGTGGCGGCGGCCGTCGCCGATCTGGGCTTGCGCTACGTGGTGCTCACCGCCGTCGCCCGCGACGACCTGGCCGACCATGGCGCCGGCCTGTTCACCGCCACCATGGCCGCCATCCGGGCCCGCCATCCCCAGGTGGCGATCGAGGTGCTGACCCCCGATTTCTGGGGCGGCCACCGCGACGACGGTGCCGGCCGCCAGGCCCAGCGCCAGCGGCTGGCGGCCGTGCTGGCCGCCGCACCGGTCTGCTTCAACCACAACCTTGAGACCGTGCAGCGCCTGCAGGGGGAGGTGCGGCGCGGCGCCACCTACCGACGCTCCCTCGATCTGCTGGCGGCCGCCCGGGAGCTGGCCCCGGCGATTCCCACCAAGTCCGGCCTGATGCTGGGGCTGGGCGAAACCTTTGAGGAGCTGGTCGCCGCCCTGGAGGACCTGCGCGCCGTGGACTGTCAGCGCCTGACCCTCGGCCAGTACCTGCGCCCCTCCCTGGCCCACTTACCGGTGCAGCGCTACTGGCCTCCGGAGGCCTTCGAGCAACTGGGTCAGATCGCCCGTGACCTGGGCTTCGCCGACGTGCGCAGCGGCCCGCTGGTGCGCAGCAGTTATCACGCCGCCTTGCCCTGATCGGCCCGCACCAGCCAACGCGCGCAGCGCCTGGCTCCCTCGGCGCAGTCGCCGCGCATCAGCAGCCCCGCCCCACCCCAGATCAGCCGCAGCGACAGATCGGCGGGGCCGGCCCCCAGCTCGCGCAGCGGCTCGAAGCCCAGGCGGCTGAAGTAGCGCACCAGACGCCGGTGCTGGCGGTCGTCGTCGTGGATCGCCAGCAGCCGGGCGCTGCGGCAGGGGGTGGCCTCCAGGGCCCAGGCGAAGGTGGCGGCCCAGATCAACGGACCCACCAGGGCCGTGTCCTGCCCCTGCACGCGCATCGTGTCGAGCTGCAGGCCGCTGCGGCCGGGATAGGCCCAGCCCTTGAGCTCCCCCAGCAACTGGGCCCGGCCGGGCCCCAGCGGGCGCGCCACCGCCACCTGCAGCCCCCAGATCCCCAGGCGGCGACCGGCCCGCAGCCGCAGCAGCAGATTCCGGGCCAGCGCCCACGCCTCCAGTGCCGCCAGATCCGGGGGGCTGGCAGCCGCTTCAGGGGGGCGACCATTCATGCCGCCACCGCCGCAAGCGCCCGGTCCGGCCGCCAGCTTTCCGCTGCCACCACCGCCGACAGCGGCAAAGGGCCATACAGATGGGGGAACAGTTCGCCGCTGCCTGGGGCCGGCTCCGCCCGCACGGCCACGCCGGCGGCAGCCAGCCGCTGGGGATCGATCGTCAGCAGCCGCAGCTGGGGAAGATCGGCATAGAAGCGCTGCCGGGTGGCTTCCAGCTGCTGGGCGTAGCTGGCATGGATGAAACCCACCTGCTCCAGGCTCTGGCCCCGAGTGGAGCGCCGGTACTCCCCCAGCGGCTGGGCCTCGGCCCACTCCTGCGGCAGGGCCAGGTGATACAGCCAGCTAGGGGAGCGCCAGGGCTGACGCGGCCCCCAGGGCTCCGCCAGCACCGCCGCCAGCTCCGGACCCTGCTCAAAGCGCTCCAGCCAGGCCTGCAGAGCCGGCAGGTCGCCGGCGGCATCGAAGGTGGCGGGATCCACCAGGCGGAACTGGCGCACAAACGGCAACAGGGCCCAGTCGGCCAGAGCGGGGCGGGACCCCAGCAGCCAGCCGCAGCCGCCGGAGGCAGGCTCGGCCGCCGCCAGTCGGGCGTTCCAGCCCCGCAGCACCACCAGGGCCGCCAGGCGATGGGTCTCGCCGTCCGCCCCACTCCGGGTATCCGATGGGTTGGTGTTCTCTGGAGCGATGTCGCCCTTGAGATCGGCGCCGCCATCCCTGTTGCCCTGGCAGCGAGCCCCGCCTTGGCCAACAGATTCGCCCCTGCCATCGGGTTGGCCATGGTCTTCAACCGCGCCGCTGCCAGCAGCCTCGGCGATGCCTTGAGCCTGGCCATCGCCGGCGCGGTAGCGGCTGGCGTACTTGAAGCGATCGAGATGGTGCTTGAAGGGGCCATCGCAGGCCGCCAGCAGCTCCCCCATCAACGCCTGGGCCTCGGCATCGCCCTGCCGCAGCCAATCCTGCGGATCGTGGTGGGACAGCGCCCAGCGCATGATCTCCAGGCTTTCCGTCAGGGGCTGGGCCGGCCCGGTGACGGGCCGCGGTGCAGCGACAAGCGCCGCCGCTGGCGAGGCGACAGGGGGCAGCAGCGCCGGCACGGTGCCTCTAGGGGAGGCCGCCAGCAGCTCCGGCGGCTTGCAGGCCAGCGACACCTCCCGGATCTCGACCGCGAGGCCCGCCGAGGCCAGGGCCAGGCGGGCGCGGATGGCATAGGGACAGCGGCGGAAGCTGTAGAAAATTGGCCGCAGCGAGGCGTCGTTCATCCGGTGATCCAGGCCAGGGAGGCGGCCACCACCGCGCCTGATGGGGGCCGCTGCCAGTCCAGACGCTTCGGCGGCCAGGCGCTCCGTTCAACCATCGGTGGATGCGCTGGATTCACTGGCAAACACCTGGCCGATGTGACGGTCGCCGCGGGCCAGCGCCAGGCTCACCTGGCGCTGGCGTTCGAGCAGGCGGGCGCGATCGGCCTCGCCCCGCTGCGCCTGGCAATGGGGGCAGCAGACCCCGGGTGTGTAGCTGGGCTGGGCCCGGTCCGCGGCGGACAGGGGCATGCGACAGCCGTGGCAGAGGCTGTGTTCACCGGGTTCAAGCTGATGGTTGAGCGCCACCCGCTGATCGAATACGAAACATTCACCCCGCCAGTCGCTGTCCGCCTCCGGCACCTCCTCCAGGTAGCGCAGGATGCCGCCCTGGAGATGGTGAACGCCCTCAAACCCCTGGTGCAGCAACCAGGCGGTGGCCTTCTCGCAGCGGATGCCGCCGGTGCAAAACAGGGCCAGGGCCCGGGGCTGGTTGCGCTCGACCAGGGGCCGGAGCTCGTTCTCGACCCAGGCAGGAAAATCACTGAAGTTGGCGGTACCCGGATCGATCGCCCCGGTGAAACTGCCCACCGCCACCTCGTAGGCATTGCGGGTATCGATCACCAGGGTGCCTGGATCGCGGATCAGGGCATTCCAGTCGGCGGCAGCCACATAGGTACCCACGGGCGCCCCAGCCGCCGGCTGCAGCTCCGGGCGCCCCAGGGTGACGATCTCGCGCTTGAGCCGCACCTTGAAGCGATGGAAGACCGGCTCGGGCGCCTCGCTGGACTTCAGCTCCAGATCGGCCAGGCGAGGATCGGAGCGCAGCAGCGCCACCAGGGCCTCCACCGCCGCCGGTTCGCCGCTGACCGTGCCGTTGAGGCCTTCCTCAGCCAGCAACACCGTGCCGCGAAGATGAACCGCCTGCCCGAGGGCCAGCAGCCGCTGCCGCCACTGGGGCAGCTCCTCCAGGCTGAACGGGACAAAGCGGTAAAAACTGACGACCTGCACGGGCACGCCGCTCAGATCCGGGCCGCCGTGGCCGGCGCGCCGACGGGCTGCGGCCCCTCCTGCACCCGCACACCGGCAGCCGCCAGCAGGGCCCGGTCGGCGGCCACGTCCGGGTTGCCGGTGGTCAGCAGGGTGTCGCCGTAGAAGATCGAATCGGCCCCGGCCAACAGACCGAGGATCTGGGCTTCGCGGTTCAGCTGCTGCCGGCCGGCGCTCAGCCGCACCCGGGTGTGGGGCATGAGAATGCGGGCCGTCGCCACCATCCGCACCAGCTCGAGGGGATCCACCGCCGGCAGATCCTCCAGGGGGGTGCCTTCTACGGCCACCAGGGCATTGATCGGTACGCTTTCGGGATGGGGATCCAGGGTGGCCAGCACCTCCAGCAAACCGGCCCGATCGTCGGGCCCCTCCCCCAGGCCGATGATGCCGCCGCAGC
>CAIKWV010000071.1 GCA_903831165.1 uncultured cyanobacterium | reverse complement strand
TGGCGCGGCTGTGGTCGCCGATCACCTTGAGGCTGGTCTGGCCCTGGCCAGCGAGGGCTTGGTAATCCACCCCGGCCAGGGCGGCGGCGGTCTCGATCAGCGGATAGATCAGGTCGGTTTCGTAGTTGTTGGCCACCCCCTGCAGGATCTGGGCCATCCGCTCCAGCCCCATGCCCGTGTCGATGTTGCGATTGGCCAGGGGCGTCAGCGCACCGGCCGCATCGCGGTTGTACTGCATGAACACGAGGTTGTAGAACTCGATGAAGCGGCTGTCGTCCTCAAGGTCGATGGCGTCGTCGCCGCATTCGGGCTTGAAGTCGTAGTAGATCTCCGAGCAGGGACCACAGGGGCCGGTGGGGCCGGAGGCCCAGAAGTTGTCGGCCTCATCCATGCGCACGATGCGCTTGGGGTTCACCCCCACCACATCGCGCCAGATGGCGGCAGCTTCGTCGTCGTCGCGGAAGACACTGACCACCAGGTTGGCGGGATCGAGGCCATACAGCTCCGTACTCAACTCCCAGGCCCACTGGATCGCCTCGGTCTTGAAGTAATCGCCGAAGGAGAAGTTGCCGAGCATCTCGAAGAACGTGTGATGCCGCGCCGTGCGGCCGACGTTCTCGATGTCATTGGTGCGGATGCACTTCTGGCTGCTGGTGGCCCGCGGCGCCGGCCGTGGCGCCTGCCCCAGGAACACCGGCTTGAACGGCAGCATGCCGGCGATCGTCAACAGCACCGTCGGGTCCTCGGGCACCAGGGAGGCGCTGGCCACGCGCCGATGACCGCGCTGCTCGAAGAACTCCAGGAAGGCCTCGCGGATCTCGGCGCCGGTACGGGGGCGGAACGGGGTGGCGGCGGCCATGGCTGCGGTGAGAGGCACTTGTGCACCCATGGTCGCTCAGGGATGGAGCGGGGATGCTGGCCAGTCGCAGAACCGCAGAGACGTTGGCCAACCCAAGCCCACAAATCAGCCGGATTTAGCGGTGGACGATGATCCGCAGAATGTTGTGCTCATACCATGTCTTACCAGCCCTTGAATGCCCGGCTATTCAGAGCATCCCCAAGCCAGGTTGCCCTGCATGGTTCGGCTGCATCGGCCCCGATCCGGGCAACCGCTGGTGGCCGGCAGGCCCGGGCGGATCCCCCTACCTTCCGCGGGCTTCGGCCGGCACTCCACTCGCCTCGAACTTTTTCTTATGGGCTCGATCAGCAAGGCAAGCAGGATTGGCTTGGGCTTGGCTCCACTGGGTCAGGTTTCGGTCTTGGCAGCAACAACAACGTTCGGATTCAATCCATCCATCCATCAATGGAGATGCACCTTCCACCCCAGCCTCCAGCAGCACGCCTCTCCACCCTGACTCAGATCCGTGATTACGGATAGCGTAAATACTGCCATCCATACAGCAACCGGCGCGAGAATTGACTTCGCCGCCAACCGCCTGGAAGAGAGATTCATCCACAAGGTTGACTCAAACCTTGCCGACGATCCACCGCTTGCAAGCAGCAGCAGCGCGACAGGCATCACCGGCTACCCAGGCTTTGACTGGCCGCACAGCACGAATAAACTGCCCATCGACGACAGGCCTGCTGGAAGCGCTCCGTTGGGCAGTGGGTCAAGCTGAATGGAACTGGCCATGGCTTTCTGGTCAGCAAGCCTGCCTTGCAGGGCACGTCGACGACCAGCCTCAACATCGCTGGAGCCATCAATACCGAGATGCTGAATCAGTCCTTCCATCATCCAAGGACCCCAGCTGAATTTCCGGGCGGAAGGCTGCAGCCAAGCTCAAAACCTCAACCGTTCTGAACGCGGTGACCTCACGGGTACCGGCCCAGCTCCTGATCAGATCCCAGGCCCCCTGCCGATCGTCGGCGCCGCCGCTGCCTCCAGGGCCAGCCTCCGCCGGCGCCGCCGGCTGACAGCCCCATCTGGGCAGGGCCCCGGCGGCGCGGCATGATCGCCCCGCCGAGGACGATCATGCCCTTGTCCGTACCCCAGGCCTCCGCCCAGCCCCGCGCCCAGTTGCGGCTCCGCTCCCTGGGCTGGGCGCTGCAGGCTGCTGTGGTTGCGGGGCTCGTGACCCTTGTGCCCGTGGTGCTTGCGGCCTTGCGGACGGGAATGGAACCCCAACCCCTCATCCCCGCGCTGGCGGCCGGCCTAGAGCTGGCCCTGCGGGGCGGTGGCTGCGGTTTTTTCTATGGCTTGCTGGCCTTCCATCTGCAGCGGGTCGACCCCGATGACGGCCATCTGCAGGCGGGACTGGTGGGGGCCGTCTGCGCCATCCGCAGCCTGGCGTCGCCGTTGGGGCTGCAGGGGGGCCTGCCAACGGTGATGATGGAGTCTCTGCGGACCTGGCCGCCCCTCTGGCTGCCCGTGATCGCCGCCGCCCTGTGGCTACAGGGAGCGCAGCGTTGTCTGCCCTCCCTGCGGCCTTGAGCGCGCGATCCGGCCGTCTCCCCGTTCCATGAGCCTGCTGCACGCCACCTGGCTGTTTCCCCCCGCAGGAGCGGGAGGGCGCCTGTTGCTCTGGGCGGACACCTGGCGCGTGGCCGAACCGACCGTGCCCGAGCGCGGCGCCCCCGACCATCCGCTCAGCCTCGATGAATCGGCCCTGGCGGACTGGCTGGAAGAGCACGATCTCTGGTCCGAGGCCCTGCGGCCGGCCAGTGCCAGCCTGACCCTGCCGAGCCGCACCCAGGTGGCCAAGGGGCGCCGCAAGAGCGCTGGCGCCAGCTGGGGCGGCCTGCCCTTGCAGGCGGGGGAGCCCATTCCCAAAGAGCCCGTGTGGTGGCCCTGGCGGGTGGAGGGCCTGGCCCTCGATCCCGGCGCAGCAGCGGAATGGCTGAGTCGGCTGCCCCTCTCGGGCGAGCATCCC
>CAIKWV010000070.1 GCA_903831165.1 uncultured cyanobacterium | reverse complement strand
GGCCCCCAGTCGGGGGTGAACTTCACCCACCTGCGCGATGTGCTCTCCGTCGGCCAGACCCTGCAGATCTGCCGCCCTTCGCCCTCCAGCTGGGGCCAGGGCGGCTACCACGACTACTGGCTGAATGAGACCACCTCCTGGGTGGTGGCCGAATGGCAGCGGGCCTCCCGGGCGATGGTGCGGCGGGTGAACCGGGGCGTGGGCAGCAGCGAACAGCGGGACTGGCTCACCCAGGCCGGCCGCGAACTGCTGCTGGCCCAGAGCTCCGACTGGAGCTTCATCCTGCGGGCCGGCACCACCACCGAACTGGCGCGCGAGCGCATCCACCGGCACCTCGATCGCTTCTGGCGGTTGATGGACGCGATCGAGAACGGCACGCCCCTGCCGGACCACTGGCTGGCGGCGGTGCGGCGCGAGGACGGCCTGTTCCCGGACCTGAATGCGGCCGACTGGGCGACACCGCCCCAGCGCTGAGAGCGGTAGCAGCGCCGTCAGCATCGCCGGCAGGCCATCGCGGCGGGGAGGGCGCGCCTCGCGGGCGGATGGCGCCAGGGATCACAGCTCGGAATCCTGATGGCGCACCCCATCCCGGCGCTGGGGATCGGCATCCAGATCGATCCAGTGCTTGAACAGGGAGTCCATCAGGCCGCGGCCCTGCTCCTGGCTGATCCAGGCATCGATGTAGGCGTTGAGATCGGGGTCGTCGCCCGCCACCAACAGCACCAGCTCGCCGGTGAGCCGGTCCCCGAAACTGGCCAGCAAGGTGGTGCGGGGGTGCACCACGGCCCAGGCCGAGCCCCCCTCGGCCGTGGTCAACAGCGCATCAAAACCGCGCTGCCCGGTCGGGTTGAAGAACTGCTGCTTGCTGGCAATCGGCACCAGCTGCAGCCCAGAGCGACCTTGCGGAACCCCCAGGTCACTCGCAATCCGATCCGACAGGCTGGCGGTGATCAGCTGGGGATCGGACACCGCGATGCGCAGGGGGCGGCCCAGGGGCCGCTCCGACAGGTTCTGAATCAGGCCCACCTTGCCGTCCGGCACCACCAGGGCCAGATGGACGGACTCGTAGCCGAGGCTGACGTGGTAGCGGATGGCCCGCTGCGGCGAGGATTGAATGCCGCCCAGGGCCAGGTCGATACGACCGCGTTCCAGCAGACGCTCCAGGTTGGCCAGGGGCTGCTCGACGATCTGCAGGCGCACCCCCAGGCTGCGGGCCAGCCCTTCGGCCAGGTCGATGTCAAAGCCCACCGGGCGTCCCGCGGCATTGCGATAGGCCCAGGGCATGCCATCGCTGCGCACCCCCGCCCGCAGCACCCCCCGCCGGCGGATGGCCTGCAGCGTCACCGGCTCGGCGCTCGGGGCCTGCAGCACCTCGGGCGGAGCCCCCGGCAGCAGCGGTTGCAGCGCCAGCAGGCGGCGATCGTTGCGATAGGTGCCCTTCAAGGTGCTGGCCAGGGTGGCGCGGGCCCCAGCCCCCATGGCACCCGCCAGAGCCAGGGACAGCACCAGCGCGGCGATCAGGCGCAGCGGCCGCAGCCGCAGAGCCCGGACCGAACCAAAGGACACCAGCAGGGCCAGCAACACCAGGCCCTCCAGAGAGAGCACCTTTTCGAAGCGATAGAGCCATTCCCCATTGAGATAGATCAACTTCAGCAGCTGCACCGGCAACTCCTGGCGCTGCAACTCCTGGCGCACCACCGACTTGATCCCCGACACCGAAGCCGGGATCCCGGTCAGCAGCATGCGGGCGCTGGCCCCCATTCCCATCGGCCGATCGACATACCAGGCGGCGAAGGGTAGGAAGATCAAGGTGGCCACCTGGCCCAGCGTCGGCAGCGAATAGCCCAGGGAGACCAACGGAGCGAGTTCGGCGGTGAGAACATCGCTGCGATCAGCCTGGCTGGGCAGCTGGGCCAGCTCCTGCCGCAGGCTCTCGACCAGCAGCGGCAGGGCGATCAACAGGTTGGAGCTGCTGGCGGTGAGCGCCAGGGGACCGCGCACGATGCGCCACAGACCCGCGACGGAGAGGGGCGTCAGCGCCAGCACCAGGCCGGTCAGCAGCACACTCAGGAACGCAAAGGTGATCAAACAGAGCAACAGGAAGGCCTGGATCTTGACCAGCTGGGTCCAATCGAGCGTGGCGAAGGTGACCGCACTCAGGGCAAAGATGCCGTAGGGCACGGTTCGCGCCATCAGGCTGTTGAGCCGCCCGAACAGCTGGCGTGCCACCTCCAGCACCCGCAGCAGCTCCTGGCGGTTCTCCATGCCCTGCAGCAGGATGCCGAGTACGGCGCTGAACAGCACCACGGCGGGGAAGTTGTCGGCCGCCAGGGCACCGAAGATGTTGTCAGGCAGATAGGTGCGCAGCAGGTCCTTGCCCTGGGGCTGCTGAAACAGGCCGGCGTTGAAGAAGCCCGAGTAGCTCAGCGGCGGCAGGAACTGG
>CAIKWV010000069.1 GCA_903831165.1 uncultured cyanobacterium | reverse complement strand
GGTGGTGCGGCAGATCGCGCCGCGGGCGGTGAAGACCAACAACGTCACCTCGTTTGAGGTGAAGCTTTCGCTGCTGGAGCCAGCCCCCGAGTTGCGCATCGGCATGACCGCCGACGTCGATTTCCAGACGGGACAGCTGCAGGCCCGCACCCTGGTCCCCACCGTGGCGATCGTCACCGAAGCGGGACGCCCCGGGGTGCTGCGGGTCGGCAAGGATCAGCAGCCCACGTTCCAGGCGGTGGAACTGGGCGCCAGCAGCGGCAAGGACACCCAGATTCTGCGGGGGCTTGAGCCCGAGACCCGGGTCTTCATCGACCTGCCCCCCTGGGCCAAGAAGCGCAAGAGCGACTGAAGCCGCGGCAACCGGCCACGCTCTGCTCCGCGGCTCAATCGTCGGCAGTGGTGCCGCGAGCCGCCAGGTAGCGGCGGGCAGCATCCACGATCCGGCCGCTGGCGTGGCCGTCCCCGAACGGGTTGTGGGCCTTGGCCATCAGCTCATAGGCCTCCGTGTTCTCCAGCAGATGGCTGGTCTCGCGCAGGATGGTCTCCGCAGCCGTGCCGATCAGCTTGGCGGTGCCGGCCTCGACCGCTTCCGGCCGTTCGGTGGTGCGACGCAGCACCAGCACCGGTTTGCCCAGGGCCGGGGCTTCCTCCTGCAGGCCACCGGAATCGGTCAGCAGCAGGGTGCAGCCGCGCATCGCCGCCACCAGGCTGTCGTAGTCGAGGGGCTCGGTCAGGAAGGCGCGGGGGTGGTCGCCCAGCAGGGCCTGCAGCGGTTCCCGCACGGTGGGATTGCGGTGCAGCGGCAGCAGCAGGGCGGTGTCGGGGAAGCGATCCAGCACCGACAGAAATCCGCGGCCGATCTGCTGAAGCCGCTCGCCCCAGTTTTCACGCCGGTGCACGGTGGCCAGCAGCACCCGCTGCCGCTGCCAGTCGAGGCCGGGGATCGTCAGATCCGGCGCCGACTCCGCCATCAGCAGCAGGGCGTCGATCACGGTGTTGCCGGTGATGATCGTTTCGCCCACCACGCCGGAGGCCTGCAGATTCAGGGCCGACTGCTGGGTGGGGGCGAAATTGAGCTGGGCCAGCTGGGAAATCAGCCGGCGATTGGCCTCCTCCGGGAACGGATCAAACAGGTTGTCCGTGCGCAGGCCCGCCTCCACATGGCCCACCGGGATCTGCTCGTAGAAGGCGGCCAGGGCACTGGCAAAGGCGGTGGTGGTGTCCCCCTGCACCAGCACCAGATCGGGGCGATGGCTGGCGAACTCCTGCTTCAGGCCCTGCAGGGCCCCACAGGTGACGTGGGTGAGGGTCGGGTTGGGGGCCATCAGGGCCAGATCGTGATCGGCCTGCAGACCGAACAGATCCATCACCTGGCTCACCATCTCCCGGTGCTGGCCGGTAAGCACGACCCGGGTGCGGAAATCAGCGGCGGCCAGAAAGGCGCGAATCACCGGAGCCAGCTTGATGGCCTCCGGCCGGGTGCCCAGCACGATGGTGACCAGTGGGCGGGACGGCAGCGAAGCCGCCGGCATGGCGGCGGACGGCGACTCGCCCAGGGAAACGACAGGGAGGTCGCCGGTGGGAGCGTGCAAGACCGGGGGGCGGATGCGTCGATCCTAGAAAGGTGGATTGCCGCCTTCCTTACAGGGCCACCCAACCGCGGCCGGGGGTGCCAGCATGGGCTAGGTAGCGATGTACTGGCGCCATGGCCGAGTTGCCGTTCGGATTCGCTGGGGCCGCCACCATGGCCCCGCCCTTTGCTGCGCCACCACCGCCCCTGGACGACGGGGATGACGCCGATTCGGCTCTGCGTTCGCCGGCCGCGCAGGGCGGGCCGGAAACCCTGGAATCGATCGTCCGGGTCGCCCACGAGAAGGATTATTCCGACATTCACATCGGTGTGGGTGAGGAGCCGCGCTTCCGCGATCGGGGCGACATGACGCGCACCGGTTGGCCCGTCACCGACAAGGTGCGATTCCGCGATTGGATGCGGGAGATGCTGAGCCCGGCCGAGATCGACACGTTTCTGCGCGAGAAGGAATACGACGGCTCCTTTGATTTCGGCTACGTGCGGGTCCGGATCAACCTGCTGGACACCCTCCGCGGTCCGGCGATGGTGCTGCGCCTGATTCCCCAGAAGATCGCCTCGGTTGAGACGCTGGGCCTACCCAAGGTGTTGAGCGAACTGGCCGAGCGTCCCAAGGGCATGTTGCTGGTCACGGGCCCGACCGGCTCGGGCAAGAGCACCACGCTGGCGGCCCTGATTGATTACATCAATCGCACCATGAAGCGCCACATCCTCACCATTGAGGATCCGTTCGAATTCGTGCATCAGAGCCAGATGTCCCTGATCCGCCAGCGGGAGGTGAATCAGCACACCAAGCTCTTCGGCAACGCTCTCAGGGCGGCCCTGCGCGAAGATCCCGATGTGATCCTGATCGGCGAAATCCGAGACCAGGAAACCCTCACCACGGCGATCGAAGCCTCCCAGACCGGCCACCTGGTGTTCGGCACCCTCCACACCAACTCGGCTGTGCGCACCGTGGAGCGGATCCTCGGCATGTACAAACCGGATGAACAACTCCAGATTCGCCGGGCGGTCTCCGAGTCACTGCTGGCCGTGGTTTCCCAGGGTCTGGTCAAGACCACGGACGGCAAGCGCTGCGGCTATCACGATCTGTTCATCAACACCGATGCCTGCCGCGATTACATCCTGCAGGCCCAGCTCGATGAAATCGAGCAGATCATGGAACGCAGCGCCTTCGACGGCATGCAGACCAGCAACCAGTCCCTCGCCAACCTGGTCGAGGTCGGTCGGGTGACCGTCGAGGACGCCATGGCCCAGAGCCTCAGGCCGTCGGAATTGGCCCAGCGCTTGCGGGGGCGGGTCTAGAGCCCGGGCCGTTCCGGCCGGAGATCCGGTCGTTCAGCTGTGGGAGCTCGCCACCAGCCGGGCCACCACCAGCACGCCGATGCCGACGGAGAGTCCCAGCATCGCCAGACGGCCGTTCCAGATTTCCGCCTGGGGCGTGAAGCCGCGTCGCC
>CAIKWV010000068.1 GCA_903831165.1 uncultured cyanobacterium | reverse complement strand
GCCAAAGAGCTGATCGAGCAGGCCTACCGGCAGATCTTCTTCCACGCCTTCAAAGTCGATCGCGACGCAGTGCTCGAATCCCAGCTGCGCAGCCGACAGATCACCATGCGCGACTTCGTGCGGGGGCTGCTGTTGTCCAGCAAGTTCCGCGATGACTTCTACCGCTGCAACAGTAACTATCGGATGGTCGATCAGATCGTCGGCCGGGTTCTCGGCCGCCCGGTGCACGGCAATCAGGAACGGATCGCCCTCTCGATCTTGATCGCCCAGCAGGGACTCGGCGGCCTGATCGACCACCTGCTCAACAGCGACGAGTATCTCGACACCTTCGGCTACGACACCGTGCCCTACCAGCGCTCCCGGGTGCTGGCCGGCCAGGCCCAGGGAGCGCTGCCCTTCAACCAGCAGGCCCCCCGCTACGACCGCTACTGGCGTGAAGCGGTGGCCCGGCGCGCTCCAACCGGCGGCGGTACGGCCTGGTCGCCGAGTGGGGGCTTTTCGGTGCCGCGCCCGGCCTGGCTCGCCGATGCCCCATCACCTCTGGCCCGCAGGATCTGGCAGGGGTTGGTGACCACCGGCGGCTTCGTGCTGACCGGCTTCGTGCTGTACACCGCCGCGATCATGCTCAGCACGGCGGGATCCTGAGCAACCGACGTCCCAGGGAGCTCCTGGATGGACCGCCTGCCCCGATGCATGGGGCAGGCGGTCCCATGGCCCCATCCCAAGGGCCAGGCCTCAAGGGTGGAGTGGTCCCGACCCTCCCGGGAAGCGTGTTGCCCAGGCGCTGGCCTGGTCGAGAGGTCGGTCCATGCTCCCGTCCGACACGAACTGATCTCAGAGCGATCTGAGCCGAGGCGCGCAGACATGGCCAGTGATTGAGATCACTTGCGGTGAAAGCGATCCAACCTGGCCAGGACGTCGAAATTCCTTCACGGCTAGGCACTTCAAAAAATCTCTGGTCTCAATCGCTCAGGCAGCGCGAGTAGCGGTCCAGACCCTGAACCACCTGCGCCTCGAAGGGCATCAAGGGCAATGGCACGAGGATCACTGCAGTCTGACCTGCTCGCGGGTTGAATCTGCCCGCAATCGGCACCGTTCGCGATTTCGGTTCGGGGGGACTGGGTGCACCTCGCTGCTGCTCATGGGTGTCCTGCCAGATCTGCACAGATCAGGAACGACCAGTAAACGGGGACCCATTGACAGGGTACAGATCCCTGCTCAATGCTGAGCCAAGATGTACTTATTATTCCCGCCTGATCCTCAGATTCGATCCACGGCAAACCAACAAGACATCCGATCAGCGAAGCCCTGAATCACCCTTCGTGACGGCTGGAACACCTGTTCTCAACCCAATTGGTCCGCCGCTTCGCTACCCGGCAACCCCGTCTTCAGTGGCTTTCTGCACAGCCAGCAGAACGCTGACCAGGTCTCCTGAAGCGACCTTCAGCTGTGCCTCTGCCCTGGCCCCATCGGTTCCGGGGCTCAGGTTCATGGCATGAAAGCCGTTGCTCGATCGAGAGTTTTTTTTCCAGACCATCCCTAAGCCGTCAGCTCATCCATGAAGGGTTGTTCGCCCTCGTCAAGGAAGGGATCCTCCTGGGAGATTTCCTCCTCGGCCGGCGGTGGGCCTGAGCGCTGACGGGCGGAAGGCGCGCCCCCCAGGGAGGGGACCGTGGAGCTCGCCAGCCGCAGCGGCTGAACCTGGCGGGTAACGGCGTTCTCTGCCCCGCCCAGCAGGTCTTCGATGCGGGCCAGGCGTTCCTCGGTCTCCAGCAGCCGCAGCTCCATCTCCTCGGCCTGCTGGGGGTCGGCCGTTTCCGCCTGCTCCAGCAGCTGCTGCTCCTGCACCGCCAACCGCTCCTCAAACTCCAGCAGGCGGTAGGTGAGGCTCTCCGCCACCTCCGAAAGCACCTGCAGTTGATCGGCCAGTCGGTGGGACCAGGCGGGGGGCTGGGGCAGAGACGTCATGACAAGACGGCGCCAGGGTTCTGGCGGGATGGTATCGGCGCAGCCCCACACCGCCAGGGGGGCGCTCGGCCAGGCGTTTGTAACGATTGTGAAAGGCTTGTCCTGATGTCAAGGCAGGCCCATAGGATCCGCCTTGCGGCCTGAGATTGAGACTTTCAGGTTGCCGAACTGCCTTCTCTCCAACGCCATCTCCCCAGGCCCACGCCCATGACACTCGCCAACGCTTCCGATCTGGGCATCGAGCGTTTCGCCAGCGACCGCAACAAGGAAAACTGGTCCAACGCCACCGAAAACGACAAGGTGGCCCTGATCCGTGCGGTCTACAAGCAGGTGCT
>CAIKWV010000067.1 GCA_903831165.1 uncultured cyanobacterium | reverse complement strand
CATCGGGTAGTCGAAGTCGGCATCCCCGAGGTACCAGTCGTTGACGCAGACCGTCTTCTGGAAGACGGTGTGGTTCGGTTCATGGGCCAGGGCCACCATCGCCTTGCTGTTGTGGAACATGTAGTGGCGGCCCACCTGGTCCGAGCCGTTGGCCAGGCCGCGGGGATGCTTGTCGTTGGCCGAAATCAACAGCAGCCGGGCGCTGTTGGCGGCGCCACAGCTCACCACCACCACATCGCCACTGACGGTCAGCGGTTCGCCGTCCCGCTCCAGTTCCACCGCCTTCACCGTGCGGCCGGATTCGTCGGTGACCAGGCGTTTCACCTGGGCGCGCGTCAGCAGCGACACATTCGGCGCCGCCAGGGCCGGCCGCATGCCCAGCACCTCCGCATCCGACTTGGCGTGCACCAGGCAGGGGAAGCCGTCGCAGCAGTTGCATTTGCGGCAGCGGCTGAAGGCCATGTTGGCTTCGTCGAGCATCACGCCGCTGGGGGCATGGAAGGGATGGAGACCGGCGGAGCGCAGGTCGTCCACCAGCTTCTGCATGCGCGGTTCATGGGCCACCGGCGGATGGGGATAGGGGCCGCTGCAGGGCGGCTCGGTGGGATCCTCACCGCGCTGGCCGTGCACGTGATACATCTCCTCGGCCTTCTGGTACCAGGGCTCGAAGTCGGCGTAGCGCAGCGGCCAGGCCGGCGAGGTGCCATCGAAGTGGGCCAGTTCCTCGAAGTCCTGCTGGCGCAGGCGGAAATGGGCGGCGCCATACATCTTGGTGGCACCGCCGACGAAGTAATGGCTGCCGGGCTGGAAGGCCTTGCCGTGCTTGTCGAGCCACGGATCGGTGGACACGTAGCGGCCCTGCTGGAACACCGCCTCGGCCTCCCAGTTCTGGGGTTCCTGGGGCAGCCAGTCGCCCCGCTCCAGCACCAGCACCTTCAGGCCGCTGGGAGCCAGCTGGCGGGCCAGGGTGCCGCCGCCGGCGCCGCTGCCGATGATCACCACGTCGAAGTGGGCGCCATTGGCGACCTGGAGCTGGGCTGCGTCGGGCAGGGGTGAGCTGTGGAAGCTCGGACCGGCGATCGCGGCTGCGGAGCTGGGGGACGGGGAGCTCATGGTGGTGTGGGGGTGAGCTGGTGGTTGGGAGGGTGCGGAGCGCGGGAGCGGTGTGGCGATGAACGGGCGGGCTGTGGCGCGATGGGCGGGGGCGCTGTTGGGCAGCGTCCCTTGCGGCGTACAGCACCGATGCCGCGCCGGACCGTTACCGGGAGGGCTCAGCCCTCGGGGTAGCGGGAGAGTTGGTTGATCATCTTGCAGGCCATGGCACTCCAGCCGGTCTGGTGGGAGGCGCCGACGCCGCTGCCGTTGTCGCCGTGGAAGTATTCGTTGAACAGGATCAGATCGCGCCAGTGGGGATCGTTCTGGAACATCTCCACATCCCCGTTGAATGGCCGGCGGCCTTCGCTGTTGCGGCGGAAGATGCCCACCAGTCGCCTCTCCAGCTCCAGCGAGGCCTGCCAGAGATTGATCCAGTTGCCGGAGCGGGTCGGGAACTCGACCTTGAAGCTGT
>CAIKWV010000066.1 GCA_903831165.1 uncultured cyanobacterium | reverse complement strand
GCCGTTCTCGGCGGCGTGGTCGAGCAGCAGCCGAAGCGGGACGAGCGCCATGGAAAACCTCGCAGGAGTGGGGGAAACGGTGGTCGACGGCTGACGGAATCATTCCGTCACTTGTCTGGCGCGGAGTCTAGGGGATGCCCTGAAGTGCCCCCGGCTGGAGCGCTTCGGGGCATCCGCTGCTTGCCGCCGGTGGTGCATGGGGCGCCAGGCACTGCTGCGGCAAGGGACGCGGGCTACAGACGCGTTGGCTGGCGGTTGCCGCGGGCAGCACCAGCAAAAAGCCCCGCCTGAGCGGGGCATGGCAACGGCACGGATCGGGCCGTGGTCAGCCTCTCAGTCGATCAGCTGCTGCTTGCGCAGGTTCAGAACGCTGAAGGCGAGCTGGCGGGCAGCGCGGCGGGCCTCTTCGGCCTGACGGGCCATTTGCTTGGCGGTGGTGATGGACATGGACGTGCCTCCGGCGAAGACCCGGGACCTGGGTCCCAGGTGGGTGGATGGCGCGTTGCTTCGGGGGACGAACCGCCATCGGGCCTCCTCCTACTTCCGCCGGACGGATGCAACCAACCGGTCAACGATGGTCAAATGGTAGCGGTTGTTACCAAAGATCGGTGGTGTTGTCGGCTGCCGGCTTTCTGCATTTTCGTTCCAGCGCAGTCCTACGACTATGGGTGCTGGGAGCGGCGAGATCTCTGGGGCTCTCCGTCTGCTTGGCCCTCGTTCCAGGCACCTCGGGCTGCCCGGATTCACTGGCTCGGCCCGGTGGGCTAGCAGGCGATCTGCCGCTGTGCCGAGATGGTTGCGCTACCGGCCCGCGTTCAGCGAGCGCCTGGAGATCAGCCCCGGGCCAGGTCGCAGCAGCGCTGGCTGGTCACGGCTTCGGCCAGCCCGGGCACCATGGGTCGCCCCTGCTGGATCGCCTCGGCCCACCAGCCGATCAGCCGGCGCACCGGGGCGATGCGGCCGTCCTCCCAGGTGCGGGTGTAGGCCAGCTCCGGGCTGGGCTCCAGCGGGCGCAGGGCTTCGCCGGGCTTGGCCAGCCAGAGCTGGAAACCGTGCACGTAGTCGCTCTGGTTGCTGGAGCCCAGCACCACGGTGGCTTCGCTGCCGTACAGCTCCAGCCAGCAGCCCCTGCCCTGGCGGGTCACTGACGCCAGGGTGAGCTGGCCGGGGACCGAGCGGCCCCAGCGATCCTGCAGATCCAGCTGGATCAGGGCGATGTCGTCGGCATCGACGCGGGCCATCGTGCCGGGCGCTCCGGCGAGGGGCCGCTGGCGGATCGCCGTGCTCAGCCGGGCCTGAATGCCGCTGCTGGGCCCGAGCAGCCAGTGGAGGATGTCGAAGGCATGGGTGCCGAGGGAGCCCAGCACACCACCGCCGGCTTCGACCTGGGAGTACCAGCTCCAGGGCCGGCTGGCGTCGGCGCGGCTGCCCATCAGCCAGTCGAACTTGACCAGCCAGGGTTCGCCCAGGACGCCCTCGTCGAGCAGGGACGCCAGTTGCTGGAACAGGGGCACGGCCCGGTATTCGAAATCCACCGCCACACAGCGGCGTTGCTGGATCGCCAGGCGCTGCAGCTCCTCCACCCCGCCAGCGTCCAGGGCCACGGGCTTCTCGAGCAGCAGATGCTTGCCGGCGTTGAGGGCGGCACTGGCCAGGGCCTGGCGCGGGGCCGGCGGCGTGGCGATCACGATCGCGTCGATCCGGGGATCGCTGAGCAGGGCTTCAAAGTCGGTGCTGCCAGGCAGACCCGAACTGGCGCAGGCGGCCTCCAGACGCTGCTGGCGCGGGTGCCAGAGGGCCACCGGCTCGGTGGCGGGACAGTCCCGCAGAGCCGGCAGATGCACCTTCTCGCCGAAACCGAGGCCGGCGATCGCCACTCGCAGCGGTGGCGCCGTCGCACGGGTGGCGCTCATGCCGGAGCAGCCCCGCAGGCGCCTCGTAGCACCTCGGCCGTCAGGTCATCGTTGCCGACCGGCAGCCATTGGGCCCCGAACTGGGGCAGGCCATTGATCGAGGTATCGCGGTAGAGCCCCTGGTCGCAGTCGAGCTCCATCACATAGAGACGGGCGTCATTGCGCTGGGCCGGTTCGGCGGGCTCAGCGGCCCCGGCGACCTTCTCCTGGGCGGGGCTGGGCTTGAAGCGACTGAGCACGGTGACGTTGCCCTCCCGGTTGCGGCGCAGGCTGCCCGAGTCCCACCACTGCCGTCCCTCGCTGGTGGCGGGGACCTCCTGCCAGTTCACCGGGCCGGCCCAGGCGGCAGGGACCACCCACAACGGGCCGATCAGCAGCAGCGTCAGAACCAGTCGGCGGGCTGCCGTGAACCACCGGTGGCGGGCGAGCGAGCCGCTCATGGCGCCACCGCTAGCAGACGCCGGGCTGGGTCGTGAAGTTGGATCAGGTTGGCGAGGGTGGCTCGCAACTGGGGACGCGGCACGATCGCGTCGACAAACCCATGGTCGCGCAGGTATTCCGCCGTCTGGAACCCCTCGGGCAACTTTTCGCGCAGGGTCTGCTCGATCACCCGCCGGCCGGCGAAGCCGATCAGGGCCTTGGGTTCAGCCAGGATCAGATCGCCGAGCATGGCGAAGCTGGCGGAGACGCCGCCGGAGGTGGGGTGGGTCAGCAGCGGCAGATAGAGCAGTTCGGCGCGGCGATGGCGCTCCAGGGCGCCGGAGATCTTGGCCATCTGCATCAGGCTCAGCATTCCCTCCTGCATGCGTGCGCCGCCGGAAGCGCAGACGATCACCAGGGGATAGCGACGGGCCGTGGCCGCTTCGATCAGGCGGGTGAGCTTTTCGCCGACCACCGAACCCATCGAGCCCCCCATGAAGCGGAAGTCCATCACCCCCAGCGCCAGGGGCATGCCCTCCAGTCGGCAGAGGCCTGTGACGACGGCATCGCGCAGACCGGTGGCCTGTTGGCTGTCGCGGATGCGATCGATGTAGCTGCGCCGATCCTTGAAGGCCAGGGGATCGGTCGGGGTCAGGTCATTATCCAGACTCTCAAAGCTGTCGGCGTCGGCGAGCAGGCGGATGCGTTCGGCGCTGTCGATGCGGTTGTGATAGCCACAACCGGCGCAGACACTGGCGTTGGCCACCAGATCCTTGCGGTACACCACCTGGGAGCATTCCGGGCATTTGCTCCATAGGCCATCCCCCTCATCGGTGTCCGGTCCCTGGTTCGGACGCACCACCGGGGCGTTCTTGCGGCGATCGGCGAACCAGTCGAACAGCGACATCGGCGGGATTGGCGGAACGGTGGACAGCCATCCCATTAAAGGCCGGCGGACCATCGACCACCAGGCAGGGAGAGGCGGCGCCGATCAGCTGCCGGACGCGTAGCCGGCCAGAGCGATCCAGAAGGGTTCGCCCATGACCCAGACCGCCACGGTGCCCAGGGCAAGAAACGGCCCGAAGGCAAACGGTTGGTGCGGTTGCAGCCGTCCGCTCAGCCGGCCGATACCTCCCACAACGGCTCCCGCCAGCACGGCGAGGGCCACGGCCAACCCCAGACCGATGGGGCCGAGCCAGGCCCCCATCAGGGCCACGAGCTTGGCATCACCGAGACCGAGGGCCGGTCGGCCGAGGGCCTTCTGGGCCAGGGCACTGAGGGCTTCGAAACCGAGCAGACCCAGGGCGGCGGCGATCAGGTGGGACAACAGCAGCGCCCGGCCGGCGGCCGCTCCCTGGCCCAGGCCCAGCAGGGCCGTCACGGCAAGGCCCAGCACCAGGCCATAGCGGCAGAGGGGTTCCGGCAGCCAGAGGCTCTCCAGGTCGATCAACACCATCGGCAGCAACCAGCTGACCAGCAGCCAACCGGCCAGCAACAGCGGCAGGGAGATCGCCAGGGAACCCATGCTGGTGGGATGGCCCAGCAGCACGACCACCCAGAGGCCGGCGCAGAGCAGTTCCACCAGCAGATAGCGCACGGCCACAGGCTGGTGGCAGTGACGGCAACGGCCCCGCAGCGCGAGCCAGGCCACGACTGGCAGGTTCTCGAACCAGGCCAGGGGAGTGCCGCAACGGGGACAATGGCTTCCGGGAAGCAGCAGCGATTCTTCCCGGGGCAGTCTCCAGGCGACAACGTTGAGAAAGCTGCCGACACAGGCGCCGATCACGGCCACCAGCAGGGGGCTGAAGATCGCCAGCTCAGCCGGCGCGATCGGGGGAGGGGCAAATGGAGCCATGGCCTCACCGGGCAGGGCGGGTGACCTGCAGACGGCTGCGGCGCGAACCAGCGAAGCGCTGGGCTCTGGCCAGCAGCAGCTCCAGGGGGATGAACTGTTCCTCGGGAAGCAGGATCGGCACGGAGAACACCACCCGTCCCCTGGCATCCTCTCGCCCTGCTTCAGCCAGCACCACCCCTATGGGGTCAGGCCCCTCCGGACAGCTCTCCATGTGCCGGAACAGGACATGGCGAGCGGTGGCGAACAGTTCGCGACTGTTGACACGATCGAGGCGCAGAGAGGGAACGGGATCACCACCGGCTCCGCGAATCTGAAATGAGGGGCTGAAGCTGATGGCTGTCCCCGCTTCCAATGGCCGGAGTTTAGTCCGGCCGTGGAGATCAAGCCGTTGTTGTCGGCCTGGCATTCGTCGTTGCCCCCCGGCCCTGGTCGCCTTTGAGCTGGCTGGCAGGGGAGCCGTGGCGGCCGTTTCAGCTGAGGACTTTCTTGTCCTCGATCATGCGATGAATGATCGGGGTGAGAATCAGCTCCATTGCGAAACCCATCTTGCCACCGTCCACCACCAGGCTGGTGGGGCTGGACATGAAGGAGTCGTGGATCATGTCGAGCAGGTAGGTGAAGTCGCTGCCCCACTTCTCCCGGGCACCCTTGCGGAAGTGGATGATCACGAAGGATTCATCCGGCGTCGGGATGTCGCGGATCATGAACGGGTTGGAGGTGTCCACGGTGGAGACCCGCTGGAAGTTGATGTCGGTGCGGCTGAACTGCGGGCAAATGTGGTTGATGTAATCCGGCAT
>CAIKWV010000065.1 GCA_903831165.1 uncultured cyanobacterium | reverse complement strand
GCCTGCCCTGCCGGCAGCCCCTCGTCTGCCCCGTTTCCGCCATCGGCTTCGCTGTGGCTGGTCTGCCGCAGTGCGGTGCAGAGGCCGCTGAGATCGTGATGGAGCGGCTCGCCGCCGGTGATCACCACGAAGGCGGCGCCGGCGGCGGCGGCCTGGTGGGCTTCCGCTTTCAGCTCTTGGAGGGTGCGGTGCGGGTGCACGCCTGCCGGCCAGGAGTGCTTGGTGTCGCACCAACTGCAGCCCACCGTGCAGCCCGCCAGGCGGATGAAGAAGGCACTGCGGCCGGCATGCAGGCCCTCGCCCTGGAGCGAGTGGAAGGTTTCGACGATGGGGAGGGACAGCGGCACCGAAGCAGACACGAACAAACGAGTGAAGCGGAGCACCGCGGCGGATGGCCATGGTCGGCAAACCCAAGACCGTCGGTGAACGGAGGGATGCCGGCCCCTCTCCAGCCGCTGCCTCGCCAGGCTGCTGCCCGAGCACGGAGCAGGCCGCTCACCATGGTGATCATGGCGTTGCTCAGAGCTCGTAGGGATGCAGCACATCCCCCAGTTCCAGGGGAAAGTCGCGGCGGTTGCGGGTTGCCAGGGTGAGGGTCCCGCAGCGCGCGGTGGCGAGGATGATCGCATCCGGCACCTTCAGTCCGTACCGCTGGCGCAGCCGCACCGTTTCGCCGGCGATGGCGTCATCAAGGGGAACACGCTGGAATGTCTCCAGCCAGGCCGCCGCCGTGCCACCCTCCCCTTCGCGGCAGCCCACCAGCACCTCGATCCAGGTGATCACACTGATGCGTGGCTGCTGCTGTTGCTCGAGCCAGGCCAGGGCCACGGCTTCACCGCGCAGCACATCGATGAGGATGTTGGTGTCGAGCAGCAGCATCAGCGTTCGCTCCACTCCTCCCGCAGCGCCTGCTGCAGCTCCAGGCTCCCCGCCGGCCGGTCGCGCCAGAGTCCGAACACAGCATGGTGGCTTGGTTTCTGCTGTTGCAACCAGAGCCTGAGGGCCTGGCGCAGCGCCTCCGCCCGCGATACCCCTCGCTGCCGACAGAGTGCGTCCAGCTGGGCGCGTTCCGGATCGGGCAGATCCACAATCGTGCGCATGGCTGCAGCGTCATCATCTGCCGTTATCATAGGAGAGGCGTCCCCTGCGATCAACGGGCCAGCCCCAGAAACACCAGCAAGGCGCGATTGAGCCGCAGCAGGTCCTCATCCGCCAGCCGGCCGATGCACTGGCCAAGACGCCTTCGCGGCACGGTGGTGACCTTGTCGACCATCAGGCGGCTGGGAGCGCGCAGGCCGTTCGTCTCCATGGGCTCCACGGGAACGCGAAACACCGGAAGGTCGCTGCTGTCCGTCGTGATCAGGCAGACCGTCACCGAGTCGCGTGCCGTGAAGGCATCGTCCTGAACGATCACGACCGGGCGGGGTTTGCTGGTGGATTCCGACCCGCCGGCCATGGTCCACAGCTCACCGCGCCTCACTGGCTGGTCTCGTCATCGGGCCATTCGTAGACCGAATCGATGAAGGCCTGGATGTCGGCTTCCTCGGGGCTGGCATTGGCCAGCAGCGACTGCCGCCGAGCCTGCGCCGCAGCCCGGCAGCAGCAAAAGGCCCTGCAGCCGGCATGCGTTCCAGCAGAACTAAACTAAGACTTAGTTCAAGGCGGCCGGCCATGGAGACCGTGAACATCCACCAGGCCAAGACCCAGCTCTCCCAGCTGCTGCATGGGGTGGAG
>CAIKWV010000064.1 GCA_903831165.1 uncultured cyanobacterium | reverse complement strand
TTTTGGCCGAAGGCAGGGTTTGAGGGGGCGGGAGCTGCAGACACGATCCGCTCCGTTTCCGAGACCTGGAATCGCGAAGCAGCCGCAGCCCTGGCCCAGGCCCAGGCCTTGTGGCTTGCCGCAGACCATCAAGGGCTGCCCTGGATCAACTCGCCCCGGCGATCGAGCACCTGCCCGACCCGTTCGATGGGCGCCACGCACTGCGGGCCAGAAACCCGCAAGTTTTCCGGGCTAAGGCGGGATCAAGGCTGACGGCCAGGACGCGTTCAAGCCGCAGGATGGCGCTGCGGAACTTCGCCCTACAGTTGGTCATCCAGATGGTCAACGGCCATGAGGCAGGTGACGGCGGCAGAAGCCAAGACCCAGCTCTCCAGCCTGCTGGATGCGGTGGAGGCCGGCCAGGCCGTGGTGATCACCCGCCGCGGCAAGCCCATCGCCGAGCTTGTGCCCCGCTGCAGCGTGCGTGATCTACTGCCCCAGCTCGCAGCCCTGCGCGCCTCGCTGCCCGAACAGCCAGCCAGCGGTGTGGACACCATCCGGGCGTGCTGCGGAAGGTGGCCAGAAGATCCACTAGGGCGTCGAGGCGACGGGGTTCACATGCGCAGCCCATGCTGCAAAACAAATTAGGATCGATCAGCACTTCGTATGACGGATGCTCGATGGATGTCACCACCGTCTCCCCGAAATTTCAGGTTGTGATCCCCAGGCGGGTCCGCGAGCAGTTCGGCCTCAGCCCTGGCCAGACGCTGCAGGTGATCGTTTTGCCGGGGCGCATTGAACTGGTGCCCACCACGTCTCCCGCTGAGCTGCTCGGTTTTCTGCAGGGCAGGAACACGTTTCAGCGCGAGGACGATCGCCTGTGAGCATGACCCGGGTGGTGGTGGACTCATCAGGCTGGATCGAGGTGTTCACCAATGGTGGGCACGCTGACCACTTCCTGGCCCTGATGGCCGATCCGTGCTCCCTGGTGGTGCCGGCGATCACCATCTATGAGGTTCACAAATGGGTCTTGCGTGAATACGGAGAGGCCAAGGCCATTCAGGCGGCCGCGGCGATGCAGTGCGGGCAGGTGGTGGTTCTCGACAGCCGGTTGGCCCTGGCGGCGGCCCAGCTCAGCCATGCGCTGCAGTTGCCGATGGCTGACAGCATCATCCTGGCCACGGCCAGGGATCAGCAGGCCAGGCTGCACACCATGGACAGCGATTTTCGCGGCATCGCCGACGTGGAGTGGCTGGAGTCGATTGCCTGAACGGCAAGACCTGTGCCCTCGCGCCATCCGGGCGTTGCGGGATGGGCCCGGCGCCTGATGCTCGAACTCGAGCCCCAGGACTTCCGCAATGCCAATGCCTGTCTGCGCGGTCGGTCCACAAGCCTGCGGGCCGCTGATGCCCTGCACCTGGCCATCGCCAGCGGGCGTGGAGCCAGCCTCTGCAGCCTCGATGCCCCGTTCGTGGCGGCGGCCCAACAGCTGGGGCTGGAGGCTCATTTGCTTGGGGCAGGGATCCCTTAACGCCGAAGTTCGCCCTGACATCGCAGCCCGTGCCTGCCCGGTTGAGGCGACGGTCCTCGCTGAGCGGGTCTTCGCTCTGGGTGCTGGGCAACTTGCCAGGGTGATCCAACGCTTGCGGTTGATGCTGTTGCGGCAGGACTGGCGGGATGGTTCTGCATCAGGCCGCCGCGCCCATCACCTGACCCTGGTCTTGTGCCTGTCGTCAAAGCCCCGCCCAGCCGCGGCGGGTGTTCAATCACCAGAGCACTCGGCAGGGGAAGGCCGCCAGCGCAGGATCGAGGCTCACCAGTTGCAAGCCCTCCAGTTCAGCCTGGGCCGCCAGCAGCCGATCGAACGGATCCCGATGGGCCTGCCTGTAGGCACCGGCGTGTACGCCGTGATGCAACTGCACGGCCAGCGACTGGAAACCCTGTTGTTGCAACAGGGAAGGCAGATCCTGCAGCAGCCGTTCGGCCCCGGGAAGTTTGCCGAGACGACCTTTGGTGGCGAGCTCCCAGCCGGAGGCGGCGCTCACAAAGATCGTGGCCGCTGGATCGTTGATGGCCGCCAGCGCGAGGGTGGAGAGCTTCTCGGGTTCCACCAACCACCAGAGCAGGGCATGGGTGTCCAGCAGGAGCGAGGGGGCCATCAAGAGGGCAACGGGGCGTCGAGGGCGTCGAGCTCCTCAGGGGGCAGAGGGGCGAGAAGCACATCGATGGGGGGAAGCTGCAGCTGACCTCGAAGCAGCCCGGGCTGCCGCCGCGGCCGATCGGTTTCCAGCGGCACCAGCCGTGCCCATGGCTTGCCATCCTTGGCCACCAGGATCGTTTCGCCGGCATGGGCCGCATCGATCAGCCTGGAGAACTGGGTCTTGGCCTCGTGAACGTTGACGGTGCGCATGGAGGACTCCAGGCATCCATACAGCTTAGTCCAGATGTTGGCCCAGGGAGGCTTCTTGCTGGCTTGACCTGGTCCCCCAGGCCGCATGGAGTCAACCTACCGACAGGGTCGCTCAGGGCAAGCGGCGACCCCGCAGCCGAGCCGGGCGGCGGCCCACCAGCAGCCAATGACCCTAGTCTTATGGGCCTAG
>CAIKWV010000063.1 GCA_903831165.1 uncultured cyanobacterium | reverse complement strand
ATAATCTTGCTGAGAAATCCAATTGAAAGAGCCTACTCTCAGTTTCATATGTTGGTGCAGATTGGCAAGGCCAGTGGTGAGTTTGCTTCGGCGTTGACAAGAGCGGAAGGAGTGAGATCCATTGATGATGTGAAATTTGATTCCTTGACAGGTTATCCTGTAGACCCAGTGCAGACATTGTTGTTGTATGGTAACTATGTCAGTCAGTTGCAGTGCTATCGCCGATATTTTGCCGATCACCAGTTTTTGTTGATTCGCCATGAACAGCTGCGCGATGCTCATGCTGAGACTCTGGCGCAAGTTTTTCGCTTTCTGGACGTTGATCCATTGAAGGTGCAAGCCAGGTCGGTTCACAAGCGAGAGTATCCTGAAATAGATCAGGCGAGTTGGAGTCGGTTGCGTTGTATTTATGAGCAGGAGATCGATCGCCTGCAATTAATGCTCGGCTGGGATCTGAGTGTTTGGAAGGATTGTCCGCGATCTGTTTGAGATGACGGATCTCTACGCTTTAATCCCCGAATCAGCGCTGGCTGATTGAGCCTAGACTCCGTGGGTCGCTTGCTGAGGCTAAGGCTGGTTGTTGCCTGCTGACCAGCGTCTCAGGGAGGCAAAACAACCGACGTGTCAGTCCTGCTGTCCAGAGCTTCGATGCACTGTGTGTTTGTTATTGGAGCGGGACGCAGTGGCACCAGTCTGGTGGCCTCGTTGTTTGAGGACACTTCCTACCGCCCCGTTTCAAGCTATTTGCCGTGATCTGGCAACCCCCACGGTTTTATGAAGCTAGACGCGTCAATGCTCTGAATGAGAAGATATTCTGGGCGCATCTGCCGATAAGTTCTCCTCCCGACCTTGCCGGTTCAGGACTTGGTTTCCCTGGACCCGGGCAGCTGTGGCTGGCCAGAATCCTGACCGATGGACAGCTCTTCGGCTGCTACCGGAAGAAAGAAGCGAAATCCGGGCGATTGTGGGTTCGGGTGGCTTTTGCATTACAGATCAGCGACTAAGCTATACATTATCGGCTTGGCAGGAATGTTTGACTGATAGGCAGCTGGCCGTTCTTCAGCATGTCTGTGTTTTCGAGATCCTGCGGCTGTTGTCAGCGGTTTTATGGGCAAAATCCTGAACGTGGGTTATCTTTACGATTTTACAATCAGTGTTAATCAGATGCTGGAGAGCTGGCGGCTTCAATATGAACGGATTCTGTCGAGGCATCCTCGACTGGAAGCATGGTTCTGCGTTGATTGTGAGGGCGTCTTCCGCGAGAGTGTGCGCTCGGTATGGATAGCAGTTTGCGGGTAAAAGCTCTGCATTTTACTAATTGATCTCAGTTTGAATCGAAGCAGGGCGAGAATTGAGGCTCCTGGTTTTCTGCTCAGTCTTTATTCTCGGCTTCAAGTGCTGGCGCGCGAGAGTCTTCATCGTTGCAAATCTATCTCAGTCTCCGATCTAGATGTTCGGCCTAACCTGGCGGTGAATACCCGAGGAGCTGAGTAGTTGTGGGTTGTCTTGGCGGAAAGAAGCATGCAGCTTATCGCCAGTTCATCCTCAAGATATGGACTTGTTGTGATGACGCTGCCCTGCAGCAATGAGATCGATATCATCATGTTTTGGCTTGATTGTCGTTCCGCCGTGGGTGTCATGCCTGGTGGCGCTTGACGATGAGCAATCTCAGCGATGTTGGCCACAGCCGTAATCGGGTGTCTCCGTCAGATCTGGGGGTGACGCCGCATGGGGCGATCTAGTCTGGATGGGTGGATTATTCCCGCCTCTCTCAAGCCGACTCACCCCACACTGTTCAGCAGCCGGTCGAAACAGCCGCACTGCTGATCGCTGTGAAATCCATCCACGGCGGAGTTGTGGAGCGAAAGTGGCTGTTTCTTGACATTGAGTTCTGGAATGGTAGGGTTTATTGATGCTGGCCTGATAAGAGCGTAGGCGATGCATTGTTTTTTCATCGTTGGGGCCGGACGCAGTGGTACCAGTTTGGTGGCTTCCCTGTTCCGTCGTTTGGCGGTTGCCCCCCTGTCCAGCTTCTCCCCACGCGAAGCCAACCCGCTCGGATTTTATGAGGATGTCAGGGTTAATGCGATCAATGAATCTATCCTCAGTCGCTATGTGCCGCGAGCACCCAGCTACGATCCTTGCGGTTATGGGGCAGATACTCCCTCGCAAGGTCACTACTGGCTGGCACGCATTGGTCTGCAAAATATCATTAAAGCTAATGAGGCTGAGCAACACGATATCCGGTCGGTTGTGGGTACGGCTGGATTTTGCATCAAAGATCCCCGGCTAAGCTATACTTACCCTTGTTGGCGAGATTGTCTGTCGCAGGAGCAGGTTCAGTCGCTGAAAAGCATCTGTGTCTTTCGCAATCCGGCCCATGTGCTCAACAGCGTTCTGCGCGAAATAATGTTGGCAGATTATCTGCATGCGTTTGCGGTCAGTCGGGATCAGGTGTTGGCTAGCTGGTGTCTTCACTATCAACGGATTATCAAGCAGCACGCTCAGGGTGGCAAATGGTTCTTCTGCGAATACGAGTCATTGTTGAACGGTAAGAGCATGGACGCGCTGGAGCAATTTTGTCAGGTTGACCTGGATCGAAGTGTCATTCGTCAGGACCTCAATCGCAGTTGCATTGATATCAGTCTGAACGCATCCGTCCGCGATCTCTATCGCGATTTACAGCGTCTGGCCTTGCAGAGCAACGAAGAATGTGATTCCTCTCTTGTCGCTCAGACTTCCGAGGCTCTTGTCGGCATTCCTGTCGATGTCGATGGTTGTGCCGCGCCGGGCAAGTCCCAGTCTGCGCTTTTCGTGCAATCAAAACAGGGCAGGAAGAGGGTGGTCATGACCCTGCTTTGCCGGAACGAGATTGATATCATTCGCTCGCATCTGGATTTTCATCTGACTCTTGGTGTAGATCATATTGTGGTGACTGATAATGCATCGACCGATGGTACAAGGGAGGTTCTGCAGGAGTATGAGCGTTTGGGAAAAATTACACTCATTCTCGAGGAAGAACTTATTCATGATCAAGCTATCTGGGTGACGAGAATGGCGCGCTTGGCCAAGCAGTCATTGCAGGCGGATTGGTTGCTGCATAGTGATGCGGATGAGTTCTGGCTCCCAGGCTGTCTGAGTATTTCCGATTACTTTCAAGATCTTGATCCCGCCCTCAAGCAGTTGGACGTGCCGCGTTCCAACATGCTTCCCGCTCCTCTTGAGAAGATCCAGCCAGGGATTCCCTTTTATGTCAGGCAGGTGATCAGAGAGGTCGATTCCCTTGACAATCTTGGCGATCCGATCATGGGCAAGGTTTGTCACCAGGCCATGGAAGGTGTGGAGGTCGATGATGGTAATCATGCCTTCAGAATTGATGGCCAGCTTCAGGACTGTCAGCCAGCGGTTGATTTTGAAATTATTCATTATCCGGTTCGAAGTCTTGAGCAGCTTGAACGGAAAATTAAGGATGGCAGCGATGCTCTCGCCCGCAACAACCGGGTCCACCCGCTTGCTGGGATTACCTGGCGTGATTTGCGGAAGAGATTGGATGCCGAGGGATCTCTTGCAAGCTATTACAATTCTCTCTGTATGGACCTGGCTTCAATTCGGGCTGGTTTGCAGGCAGGCACGCTCGTCAAGGAAGATCGAATCTTCAGGCTATTGACCAAGAAGGCCTCGCGCTGGCTTATGGCGGATGGCGCCAGTGCTTAAGTTTCTTTGCCTTTGATTATGGCTCCGTCTGATGTCGCTGTCATCACCCCTTATTACAATGAGGGTCCGGACTGTCTGATGGTGTGCCATCAGAGTGTTCGTCAGCAGGCTCTGCCCTGTTCGCATGTGATGGTGGCCGATGGGAAACCGAGTTCCTTCGTCGACAGTTGTCTTTGCGAGCATCTCATCCTGCCGCGCCCCCATAGCGATAAGGGGTCCACGGCTCGCCTAATTGGCTGCTATTACGCGATAGGCCTCAATGTCGACTGCCTTTTGTTTCTGGATGCCGATAATTGGTATCATCAGTCCCATCTGGAAACCCTGGTTGGCATCCGCCGAGCGACCGGTGCAGCTGTTGTTTCATCGGCACGCCTTCTCTGTCGGCTTGATGGCACGGTGATGGGCCGTTGTCCGCTGATTGATCCCGGGCATTTCGTTGACACCAACTGTATGTTGATTGGTCGTGAGGCCTTTCACCTCTTGGACCGCTTTGTCTTGATGCCTGCTTATGGACATCTGATCGGTGATCGTATTTTCTGGCGGCATGTGTTGGATTCGGGCTTGCACTGCGTGCATAGTGATTCGCCGACAGTTTACTATCGCTGTAAGTACTCGGGTCTTTATGGTCTGATGGGCGAAGAACCGCCTGACGGTGTGGATCCAGATCCAGACTATGTCTCCGCACATCAGCAATGGCTTGAGGATGGCAATCCAGCATTGTTCTGACGATGGGCCTGTGCTGCCTGGGTGCTCGCTTGGGCACTGGGCTTCCTTCCCCGTCTCGGCTCTTTCAGCGGTCTTCCTGGCGCTGGTGTCGGATGTGGTACTGGAGGTAGGAGGGGGGATTGCAGTGTTTTCTTATTCCTCTTAGTCCAGATGGTTTACATTGACGGCCCGGTGGACCTCTTTGATGTCATTTCCGCCCTTCCCCATGGCAACCATCGGGGTCCCCACCGAGATCAAGTGCGACGAGCAGCGGGTGGCGCTCACCCCGGATGGGGTGAGGGAGCTCGTCTCCCAGGGGATGGAGGTGCGGGTTCAGGCCGGGGCAGGTCTGGGTGCCGGCATCAGCGACGCCGACTACGACGAGAGCGGTGCCCGTCTCGTGGATCGTGAACAAGCCTGGGCCTGCCATCTGGTGGTCAAGGTGAAGGAGCCCCAGCCGGAGGAGTTTGCCTTTCTGCGGCCCGATCTGGTGCTGTTCACCTACCTGCACCTGGCCGCCTATCCGGAGGTGGCACGCGCCTTGCTGGAGGCCGGCACCACCGCCCTGGCCTATGAAACCGTGCAGCTCGAAGACGGCAGCCTGCCGTTGCTGGCGCCGATGAGTGAGGTGGCCGGCCGTTTGGCGGCCCAGGTGGGCGCCCACCTGCTGGAGAAGCCCCATGGCGGCCGCGGCGTGTTGATGGGTGGCTGCACCGGGGTGCGCCCTGCCCGGGTGGTGGTGCTGGGGGCCGGCACCGTCGGCTGGAATGCGGCCCGCATCGCCGCCGCCATGGACGCCGAGGTCTTCCTGCTGGATCGCTCTCCTCAGCGGTTGCGGGCGCTCGAATCGGATCGCCGCGGCCGCATGACCAGCCTGGTGAGCAGCAGCGGCCTGATCGAGCGGCTGGTGCCGGGCGCCGATTTGTTGATCGGTGCGGTCCTGTTGCCCGGCGGCCGCGCCCCCACCCTGGTCAGCGAAGAGCTGGTGCAGCGCATGCGGCCCGGCTCGGTGATCGTCGATGTGGCGATCGACCAGGGCGGCTGCATCGCCACCAGCCGCGAGACCACCCACACCGATCCGGTCGTGACGATCCACGGCGTGCAGCACTACGCCGTCGGCAACATGCCCGGTGCCGTCCCATTCACCTCCACCGAGGCCCTGGTCAGCGTCACCTTGCCCTACATCGTCGGCATGGCCGGCCGGGGGCT
>CAIKWV010000062.1 GCA_903831165.1 uncultured cyanobacterium | reverse complement strand
GTGCTCGATCAGGCCCAGCTGCAGATCGCCCGGGAACGCCAGGCCGCACCTCCGTCCAATCCCTGGCGCCTGCTACCGGAGCTGCTCCGCAACGGCATCGCCTGCCTGGCCCTGGCCCTCGGCTTTGCCGCCCTGGCTGTACGACCCGGTTCCCGGCGCACCTTGCTAATGGAATGGCAGAAGGGCTGGGCTGGTTTCTGTAAAAGCTTGCGGAATCGCCGGGCATCCCTTGCTTGGCTCCGCTCCTTCTTCTGATGCGGAGTACTTCCGCCAGCTCCGTGGCGAGGAGCGGGACTCCTGAGGCCACGGCCTCACGGCAGGACGCCGCCCGACCCAGGCAGCACCCCGGTGATCGTCATACACTCAGGCCAATCGTCATACGGCGTTCGACCTGAAGGCCATGCCACTCACCGTCAGGCTGGACAGCGAAACCGAACGCTGCCTCCAGGAGCTTCTGGACGCCACAGGCCAGGACAAGAGCAGCCTCATCCGCCAGCTGATCCGCGATCGCTGGCAACAGCGCCGGCCCTCCCCCTCGATCACCGAGCAGCTGGGCGGCCATCCCGAACACTTCCTCGACACCCTGCCAGCGGGCAGCGCTGAACGCCAGGAACGGCATCGGCTGCTCACCGAACAGCTCCAGGCTCGCCGGCTGGAGCGGCGCTGATGCGGCGGATCCTGATCGATTCGGGCGTACTGCTCAGCTATTACCAGCAGCAGGAGCCCCTGCATCAGGCGGTGCTGGCCTTCTTTGATCAGAACGCCGCCCAATTGATCACCTCGCTGATCTGCATCGCGGAGGTGCTCTGGTTGCTGGGGGATCCCAGGGACCGCCGGGTTCTCGCCGCTCAGAACCACCTGCTTGGAGCGGTCAGCCGCGGTGGCATCGCCGCGATCAACCTGCTTCCAGAGGATTACGCCCGTATTGCCGAACTCAACCAGCGCTACGCCGATCTGCCCGGTGATTTCGCCGATCTCACCTTGGTGACACTCTCGGAGCGGCTGGACATCGCCGAGATCCTCTCTCTGGAGCGCGACTTTGATGTCTATCGGCGCTTCCGGCGGGAGCCTTTCCGCCGGGTTCCCCTGCCTTGATCGAAAGGGAACAGCGGCATTGCTCGAGAACGAGGCACGCCCTTTCGCCGGAGTTCAGCCAGCAGGGCAGAGCTGGCTGCCACTCCCGTGACGCAGCCCCAGCCCGCTCACTTCACCCACACCACACTGCAGCCCGCCCCGCCGTCTCCTTTCTCCGCATCAACCACCCGCTCCACGTAGGGAACCGTGGTCAGCCAATCGCGCAGGCCGCGCTTGAGTTTGCCGGTGCCGATGCCGTGGATCACCCACAGGGGGCCATTGGCGCTGCGCAGATGTTCCTCCACCAGCGCCTCGGCCTCATGCACCCGCAGGCCGCGCACATCGACCGTGTTGGCCTCGGTGCGCATCTGGGGGCCGCGGCTGGCGGGATTGCGGCGGCTGCGGATCTGCACCTGGGGCTGGGCCGTCTCGGGCGGCGCCGGCTTCTCGCCGTTGAGGCCCTCGATCGCCGCCAGCTCCACCGTGGTGCGCAGCACGCCGCAGCGCACGGTCAGTTCACGGCCATCGGCCGCGATCGCCAGCACCTCGGCCGCCTTGCCTAGGGCCAGCACCCGCACCCGCTCGCCCACGGCCGGCCGCCAGCCGCCGTGGTCGCGGCGCTCCGGCTGGGGGCGGTGCTCGGCCTCGAGCAGCTTGAGCCGCTGCCCCGCCTGGCGCGCCGTTTCCGCCGCCTCACGACCACCGCTACGCCCCCCCTGGCGCAGACGCCTGATCAGGCGCCGCACCTCCCCCTGGCCTTCGCGGATCGAGTGCTCCAGATGCTGACGCCGCTGCTCCTGAATCTCGGCGCTCTGCTGCTTCTGCTGCTGCCAGCGGGCCAGGAGCTCCTCATGCAGGAGCTCCGTGCGGGCCAGCAGCTCCACCGCCGCCTCGGCCGCCTCCTGCTGCTGATGGCGCTGGCGCTCCAGCCCCTCAATCACCCGATTCACATCCCCCTCGCCGCCGGGCTCCAGCTGGGCCGCCGCCGCCTTGAGCACCGCCGGATCGAGGCCGAGGCGGGAGGCGATCGCCAGGGCGTTGCTACGGCCGGGGATGCCCCACAGCAGGCGGTAGGTAGGCGAGAGCGTGGCCTCATCGAAGGCCACCGAGGCATTCTCGAAGCGGGGATCGCCGTATTTGAGCGCCTTGAGCTCGCCGAAGTGGGTGGTGGCGATCGTCAGCCGGGCCCGATCGGCCAGTCGGCGCAGCAGGGCCGCCGCCAGGGCCGCCCCTTCGGTCG
>CAIKWV010000061.1 GCA_903831165.1 uncultured cyanobacterium | reverse complement strand
CTCCTTCCTCGATTACCGCCGCATGCAGGGTGACTTCGACCCCCGCCGCAACGGCGTGTTGATCGCTTTCGAGGAGGGCACCTCCACCTTCTATGCGCTCAAGAGTGCCGAGGACCGCGGCCAGTTCTTCATCACCCCCGGCACCAAGGTGTACAAGGGGATGATCATTGGTGAGAACAATCGGCCCCAGGATCTCGAGCTCAACGTCTGCAAGGCCAAACAGCTCACCAACATTCGCTCCGCCGGTGCCGAGGAACTCGATACCCTCCAGGCCCCAACGCAAATGACCCTGGAGAGGGCCCTCGAGTACATCGGTCCCGATGAAATGCTCGAGGTCACCCCTGAATCGATTCGGTTGCGCAAGCTGACGATGAAGAAGCCCGCCAAACGTTGAGTTCCCCCACCGCCAGGCCTCACCTCCTGCCGGACCGCGATGCTGGGCCACCGGATGAGGAGGCCCAGCTCCAGGCTGATCCACGCTTGCAACAGGCGATCCGGCTGTTCAACGCCGGCGATTGGTATGCCTGCCACGATGGCTTTGAGGAGCTCTGGCACGAATGCCAGGGCTCGATGCGCCCTGTTCTGCAGGGCCTGTTGCAGATCGCCGTCGCTCAGCTCCACAACGAGCGGGGTAACCGCCATGGGGCCACGGTTCTTACCGGTGAGGGACTGGGCCGGCTGCAGCGCTGCGACGATCACGCCCTGGGCCTCGATCTGGAGAGGCTGCGCCAGGCTGCGTCGCTCTGGCTGCGGGCTCTGCAGAGCAATGGCGAGACAATCGGTCTGCCCCAACCTCACCTGCTAAGGGTGGGTGAGCCGTCCCGGTAAATTGGCGGCACGTTTCACCGCCTGCCGAGCCGATCGATGCAGGTCAGCACCCTGTCCAAGATTCGATTACTCGGGCGATTGGTTCGAAGTCCAGCCTTCCTGACCGCTGCCGCCAACCAGCGGCGCACATTGATGGTGACCGCGGTCCTGGGCCTGCTGGCGTTGGCCCTGCCCCATCCCGGTGAGGCTCAGTCTTCGCCCACACCGGCCCCGGTGGCCGCTAGCCCCGCCGCAGCCGCCGATGCCGGCTTGGTCACCATCGAATCCGACACGCAGCAGGCCGATAACCGCACCGGCGTGGTGACGGCAATCGGCAACGTGAGAATTGAATATCCCGATCGCCACATGGTGGCCACCTCCCGCCAGGCCCAGTATTTCTCCAAGGAGGGAAGACTCGTGCTGACGGGAGATGTCGATGTCATCGATGCCGACGGCCAGCGCATCCGGGCCGAACGGCTCGTCTACCGGCTGGACAGTGAGCGCCTGCTGGCCGAACCCAGCAACGGCAAACAGGTCTACAGCAGGCTGAGATTGCAGAACAAAGCACCGGCCTCAGAAGCCAAGCCACTGCTGCCATGAGCCTTGCCCTGGAACGGGTGTCGATCACCCTGGGGGGGCGGCCTCTCGTTGACGCTGTCAGCCTGGAGCTCCGCCCGGGTGAAGTCGTGGGCTTGCTGGGTCCCAATGGGGCCGGCAAGACCACCACCTTCAATCTGGTCACGGGCTTGCTGCGTCCCGACAGCGGTGATGTGCTGCTTGATGGCGACTCGGTCAGCGATCTTTCGATGCCGGTGCGGGCCCGGCTCGGCATTGGCTACCTGCCCCAGGAAGCAAGCATTTTTCGCCAGCTCACCGTGCGCGACAATCTGCGCCTGGCGTTGGCCGAGAGCGGCACCGCGGAGCATCGGCGTCGTGATCGGCTGGAGCAGCTGATTGCCGATTTTCACCTGGGTCCATTTCAACATCGACGCGGCTACCAGCTCTCGGGAGGAGAACGGCGGCGCTGTGAGGTGGCCCGAGCCCTGGCTGTCGGCGAATCGGGTCCTCGCTATCTGCTGCTGGATGAGCCGTTCGCGGGGGTCGATCCTCTGGCTGTGGCCGATCTGCAGGACCTGATCAGTGGTCTGCGGGAGCGGGGCATGGGGGTGTTGATCACGGATCACAACGTGCGTGAGACCCTGGCGATCACCAATCGGGCCTACATCCTCACCGAAGGCTCCCTGCTCGCCTCCGGCAGCTCCGCCGAGGTGGCCGAAAACCCTCTCGTACGCCGCCATTATCTCGGCGAAACCTTCGCCATGCTGGCCGCTCCTTCCTTCTGGAGCGGCGAGCAGGACGAACCGGAGCCCGCACCGGTGGCGACCACCCCGGAACCGGAGCCGGCGCCGGAAGCCACTGCCGAGCCGAAAGCGTGGGTTCGACGTCTGCAACAGCTGCCCATCCTGAGGTCAGTTCAGAAGACGGCGGCCCGGGTCCTTGCACCCGTTCGTCCCTGGTTGCGGCGCATCCCCTTGCTGGATCGCTGGCTGGTCGGAGAACTGCTCGGTCCGCTGTTGTTCGGCATCGCCGCCTTCACCGCCGTCTCGCTTTCGGTCGGCGTGGTGTTCGAGCTGGTGCGCCGGGTGTCGGAATCGGGCCTGCCGGTCACGGCAGCGATGCTGGTGCTGATGCTGCGGTTGCCTGGCTTCCTGGTGCTGGCTTTCCCGATGGCCACCTTGATGGCCACCCTGCTGGCCTACAGCCGCCTCTCCGGCAGCAGCGAACTGACGGCCCTGCGCAGTGTGGGCGTCAGCACCCGCCGCATGGTGGTTCCGGCCCTGCTGTTGTCGGTGGTGATGAGTCTGTTGACGTTCACCTTCAATGATCTGATTGTGCCGCGGGCCAATCTCGCTGCGTCCAATACCCTCGAGCGAGCGTTGGGCAAGGCTATCGCTAGCGAAAAAGGCGACAACATTCTTTACTCACGCTTTGGTCGAATAAAGCTAGAAGAAGGTGAGTCGACTCGGATGTTGACCCACATCTTTTATTCTCGTAAGTTTCTGCGCGGCGAGATGAATGATGTCACCCTGATCGACTTCTCGCGCACCGGCCAACGCCAGATGCTGATGGCCAAACACGGTCATTGGAATGATGAGAAGGCCATGTGGGAGTTCTCCGACGGCCGGATCGTCAACATTGACGAAACCAACGGCACAACGACCTCAGCAGCTTTTGATCGCTATTTTTATCCGCTCTCCCGTGATCCACTTGAGGTGGCAAAACTGCCGACCGATGCCAGCGTGATGACGGTCGGCCAAGCCCTGCGGGCGGAACGCTTGCTGCAGGAGGCCAACAATCTCAAGGAGGCGCGCAGGCTTCGGGTGCGGATCCAGGAAAAATTCGCCTTCCCCGCCATCTGTCTGGTCTTCGGGCTGATCGGCAGCAGCCTCGGGGTGCGGCCCCATTCCCGCACCAGTCGCAGTCAGGGATTTGGCATCAGTGTGTTACTGATTTTCGGCTACTACCTGATGTCCTTCATCTTCAGCTCGCTCGGCATCACCGCCACCTTGACGCCCGCCCTGGCCGCCTGGATGCCAGTGGTGATCGGCCTCAGCGGTGGCCTGTGGCTGTTGCGCCAGGCCAGCCGCTGAACGCCTGGCGGGTGGATCGTTGCAGCCTGGACCCTTGGCTGCCGACCGAAGCGAAGGGCTGGACGGCAGACTGGATCGATCCGAACTGTGGTGCTGCGTGACCGATCCGGTGTTCGCCCTCGGCCTGCTGGCCTTCGCCTTGCTGCTCCTGGTCCTGCCCCTGTCGTTCTGGGCCCTGTCCGGCGGCCAGAGCAGTTCGCCGGTGCGGCTGTTGGTGGCGGCCGCGAATCTCTGCCTGACAGCTCAACTGGTGCTGCGCTGGTGGGATTCGGGTCACTTTCCGATCAGCAACCTCTATGAATCGCTCTGCTTCCTGGCCTGGGCTTGCACCCTGACCCAGTTGCTGGTCGAGCGCAGCTGGCCCAGTCCACTGGTGCCGGCGGCGGCCACGCCGATGGCCCTGGGCTGTGTCGCCTTCGCCAGCTTTGCCCTGCCCGACCAGCTGCAACAGGCCTCGCCACTGGTGCCGGCCCTGCGCTCCAGCTGGCTGGTGATGCATGTCAGCGTGATCATGCTCAGTTACGCCGCCCTGTTGGTGGGCTCTCTGCTGTCACTGGCGGTGCTGTTCACCGAGTCCAACAAAGCCCTGGAGCTGCGCAGCAGTTCGATTGGCAGTGGCGGCTACCGTCAGGCCCAGCTCGCCTCCGATGGGCCCGGCGCCATGGCGTTGAGCAGCACCGAGTTCCGCATCAGCGAACAGCTCGACAGCCTCAGCTACCGCACGATCACCGTTGGCTTCCTGTTGCTGTCGGTGGGGCTGGTCAGCGGTGCCGTCTGGGCCAATGAGGCCTGGGGCAGCTGGTGGAGCTGGGATCCCAAGGAAACCTGGGCCCTGATCTGCTGGCTTGTTTATGCCGCCTATCTGCACACCCGCCTGATCCGCGGCTGGCAGGGCCGTCGTCCCGCCATCGTCGCCGTCGTCGGCCTGGTGGTGATCGCCGTCTGTTATATCGGCGTCAACTTGCTGGGCATTGGCTTGCACAGCTATGGCTGGTTCTTTGACAGCTAGAGACGCAAGGCTTCAGGGATAGCCGGAACCGAGACAGATCCAAGCTGGCTCGCAGCTGAGCCTTCGACCCAGTCGGCCCCAGCAGGAACAGCAGTACGGCCGAGTGTGTACGTCGATCGCGGCAATCCGAGCTTCGAATGCGATGTTCACACGACCTCAGGGACGTCAGGTGGCCGAGTCTTTGGGATGAAGACGCTCCAGCATTAGCAGGCATCGGCAAGCTTTTGACCCTCCAGCTGTTGAGGCTCTGGCGGCGGCAATCCCGCTTCCTGTTCGTTGGCCAGCGGCACCAGGCAATCCGTGACCCCTGTGCTGAGCCAGAAGATCCGTGCTGCTTGGTCCCTGATCAAGTTTGAGCATGGGCAACGGCTCGCTGAGCCCCTGGCCCCATGGCGTGACGAGCTGCTGTCGTTGTCCTTGGCGATCACTGTTGCGCTGATTCGCCAACTCGGCTCAAAGCCACGCCGGCACAACAGATGGGTTCCGTCGCACCCACCGATCGGCCAATCGGGGCTGGCCAGCTTCAGCAAGCTGTGGTGTTTTCCAGCGGAGAGGCAGCGTCGACTCAGTGAATCCGCGGGCTGTCAAGCAGACAGCCGCTGATGATCCAGCTCCAGCGTTGGTATCGGGCTAATCCAAGTCTGACCTGGCTGGCGGGCCGACCAAAGGCCTCGCCTGAAGCTCAAAGCGCCGACACAGCCCGTGGGAACAAGACACCAGCAGGCACTGTTCGGACTGTTCGCTTGAAGCAGGATCAGCCTCCAGTTCCCTCAGTTCGCCCGGCTCCAGCAGTGGATAACCATCAAAAAAGCCGGGCTCCAGCGCTGGAACCCGGCAGGGCATGACCGATTGCAGGTCCTGCTCAGACCAGCGCCGGTTCAGGGCGACGGCTGCTGCGGATGCCTTGGATGGCCTCGGCGTAATCGGAGGCGCCGAAGACGCCGGAGCCGCTGACGATGGCGTTGGCGCCGGCTTCGATCACCTTCCAGGCATTGGCGGGCTTAACGCCGCCATCCACTTCGATCCAGGGATCCAGTCCACGTTCGTCGCACATCCGGCGCAGGTCGCGGATCTTCTGGACCTGGTTCTCAATGAAGCTTTGACCGCCGAAGCCGGGGTTGACACTCATGATCAACACCAGGTCGCAGAGTTCCAGGCAGTACTCCAGCGTGTCCAGGGGGGTGCTGGGGTTGAGCACGGCGCCCGCCAGCTTGCCCAGCTCCTTGATCTGGGCCAGGTTGCGATGCAGGTGGGGGCAGGCTTCGACCTGCACGCTGATGATGTCGGCGCCGGCCTTGGCGAAGTCAGCCACGTACTTCTCAGGCTCGACGATCATCAGGTGAACGTCGAGGGGCTTGGTTGTGACAGGCCTAAGGACTTCCACGATCAAGGGACCAATGGTGATGTTGGGTACGAAGCGCCCGTCCATCACG
>CAIKWV010000060.1 GCA_903831165.1 uncultured cyanobacterium | reverse complement strand
GCCACGGACACAACCACTAAGCAGCAGGTTACCTCCCTGCTGGCTGATGCAATTCCAAACAGCGCCTTCGTTCCATTCAGCAGTCGCTCATCCGTTTCTGATAGCGCTAATCCGCAGACAGCCTCCATCCTGGCCATTCCTGTTGCAGGTGATGTCGAAAGTTCGCTTTTGGAGGCCGTGGTCGATTCCAGCCGCGCCGATTTGGTCTACGTCAGCAACCCAAGCAGTGTTAGCTCCAACTCTGGGATCTTCTGCGGAACACAGCTTCAGAACATTGAGCTGATCAACTCGATCGATTACGGCGCCAACAACCTGGCCTTTGATGTGGCGGCGGTCAATGCCATCAACCCCGATCGGGTGCTGTTCGTCACCCCCGATTCATCAGACACGATCCATCTCAGCCAGGAATTTCAGCTCCTGACTACGGATGGCTCCCCAGCCAACATCAGCTACGGAGGGTCTCTGTGGAGCCCCTATGCCGCCAGTGCCCAGGCCAACCCCACAGGCTCCAAACCAGCTTTGGTGTGCGTGCTCAACCCCAACGGCGCCGCCGCCAGCGACTGGCTCAGCACCCATGTGCTCACCGATTTCGCCAACGACAACCCAAACAGCACCACCAGCTTGGGTGCTGTGAACGTGCCGCGGGAGGCCCTGCGCACCGATTCTGCCGCCACTGAGCGAGATCTTCCGACGCTGCCTTCACCCAAATCCGTGATCAGCGGCACAACCATCGCCGATGGCCTCCAGCTCCAGGCACTCCGCAGCGCACCGGGCTCGCCTGTGGCCCGCTTCCAGCTGTTGCGCAACGGCGACGCCAGCCGGGCCCGCGCCGTCCTTTACTGCGTCTCCACCAAGAACAGCTCCGCCCAGCCCGGTCTCGACTGCATCGCCGTCGCCGGTCTGATCGTGTTCCAGCCCAACGAAACCTCGAGGGAGATCACCGTTCCACTGTTGCCCCACATTCAGCAGCTTCGCCAGGGCAGCGTCTCCTTGGAGGTACAGGAGGTGACCTACAGCGGACAGCAAGAACAGCACCTGCTGCTTGACACCGTCTCCAGCAACTCTGACGTTCAGGGCACCATTTTATCCGGCCTGCAGTTCAATCCCAGCGAGGACGCCAGCAGCGCCACGCTCACCCTCCGGGCCGACACGACCGGCTACGGCCAGGACCTGGCCAGCCTGCAGCTGCGCGTCGGCCGACGCTCCAGCGCCTCCAGCAGCAGCGTGCTGGACACCAGAGTGCTGGCCCTGCTGGATGCCAACGCCTCGGCCACGACGCCCTTGCCGGCTGTCGATCTGGTCACCGGAGACCTGCGACTGGATCACGATGGCATCAGCAACCAGCAGGTGAGCGCCAGCCTCCAGGTCGCTTTCAACGCCGCTGCCGGCTCCCCAGCCGTCACCATCGATGCTCCCGAGCTGGTGTGGGACTCACCCCTGCGGCAATCCGATCCCACCAGCCTCACCTTCTCCCAGAATCTGCCCCTCATCAGCTGGCGCTCCGACGGCGGGACCGGCCTGGTGAGCTTCGGGCTCAGCCATGGCAACGAGCTGATCTGGCTGCTGCAGCAGGCCCAGGCCGGGGCCACCGGCAGCATCAACCCCGCCACCCTCGCCCCCGGAGATCCCTCCTCCAGCTGGTTGGCCTCGGAAGGCAAGCCGGTGGGCAGCCGCTCTGTGCTCACCAACCCCAGCCTCGCGGGCTCCACCTGGACGCCGGTCGCCTTCCGGGATGGAGTGTCCCTGGCCCTCCAGATCCTCAACATCAGTGGCAACCAGTTCAGCGCCAGCTTCGCGGAAGGCGTCAGCGTTGTCGGCTCCCTCAGCACCATCGCCACCGCTCCGGCGCCGGCCCTGATCCAGCCCCAGCTCACCATCCGGCGCCTGGCGGGCTGGGACAATGACCTCGGCCTGTTTGCCACTGACGGCATCACCGGCGCCATTGGCACCCTTCAACCCGGTGATGCCGGCTATCGCGAGGCTGCCCTGGCCCGTTCTAAGGCCAGCAACCTCTATCTTTCGGCCGATCAGCTGCCTGGATACGGCAGCGAGAAGACCTACACGGATCTGCCCCTGGATCCTCGCCATACCTATGGCATGCTGCTGGCCCCGGGCGGCGATATCAGCAAGCTCTACACCTCCTTTGCGGCCTCCAATCCAGGCGGCCTGGCCCAGGCCATCAGCCTCAGCTCCGCACCTTCCATCCAGACGTTGGGATTCGAGGATCAGCCAATCAATGGCGGCAGCGGCGATAACGACTTCAACGACATCACCGCCTCGTTCAGCAATTTCAAAGTCGCGCTGTTCTGATCAACGCGCCATCTCCAATCCTCCTTGCATCAGCGAGAGGGCCGTGCTGCCACTCGCTGCTGTAGGTCCCGACTCGGCTGCACCGGGCCGCACGTCTGCCTTCTCACCACAGCTGCCGTGGCGTGGTGAACTCGCGGCTATTAAGAGCCAGTCGAACAGGGCTGCGATAGCAGGCCACCCAGCCATGCCTTTGCCAGCAGCATCCCGACCACCAATAATGTCAACGGCAAGGCCTACTCCTCCGGGGAGAACGGCGCCCTGCTCTGGCCGTGCCAGAGGGAACGCCCAGGCAGAGCGCTGAAACGAAGCCCAGATTGTGCCGGCTGTCTGCGGCGGGAAGAAGCGGCAGGCGCTGCTGGTCGATCAACTCTGGCCCACTCGCGGCAATTCCGGGGGGCTAGAAGGGAAAGATGGGGAGCCTGAAGGAAAATATTCTGGGAATCGTGCGGCAGAAAAGATTCCACTGTTTGTTGTCCTGCCCCCTTAATCGTCAGTCTCCCTCTCCCTGCTTGACCCTTGCGGCAACTCCCTGATAGGGGTAATCGTGATCAAGATCTGTGAATCGGAGGCCCGCGTCATCATCCGATTGACTGCGTTGGTGCCTCTCAGTCCTGCT
>CAIKWV010000059.1 GCA_903831165.1 uncultured cyanobacterium | reverse complement strand
TGTTTGCGCAGGACGGCCAGATTGACAATCGCCGCCGGCTGATGCGGGCCCTGGAGCGGGCCTGCGTGCAACGGGGCGTGCGCTTCGAGGAGGGCAGCGAGGTGCTGGAGCTGATCACGGCCCCTGGAAACAGCCCACAAGCGCCATCGGCCTCAGAGCCAGAACCCTCGCCGCCCACGGACGGGACAACAGGGATGCCAGGGGCCACCGGCCCAGCGTCCGACCCCAGGCGAGGCCCTGACAGCGAGGCGCTCCGCGACTCCGCGGCGAGCACCGGGTCAGCCCTGGGCACGGACGCCCGCACCTGCGAACGACCAGAACCCACAGGCGGATCGGGCTACGGAGCGGCAGCGCGACAGGGCACGGCAGCGGGCGAAGGCGCAACGGCGGAGCGGGCCCGAGGCTCAGGCCCCAGCGCGAACCCTGAAGCTGGCAACGCGCCGATCCCCGCCCCCCGGCCGCGACTCGAAGCCGTGCGCCTGCGCCGCGCCGATGGCAGCGAGCTGGCCCTTCCCTGCCGCACGGCGGTGCTGACCGGCGGTGCCTGGAGCGCCCGCCTGCTGCCCCAGCTACCGGTGTTCCCGGTCAAGGGCCAGATGCTGTCGTTGCAGGGGCCGATCGGCGCCCTGCCGCGGGTGGTCTTCGGCCCCGGCACCTACCTGGTGCCGCGCGAGGACGGCCTGCTGGTGGTGGGCGCCACCAGCGAACCGGAGGCCGGCTTCGCCGAGGGTCTCACCCCCTTCGGCCAGCGCCGGCTGGAGCAGGGCATCGCCGCCCTGCTGCCGGCCGCCAGCGCCTGGCCGCCGATGGAGCGCTGGTGGGGCTTCCGTCCCTGCACCCCCGACGAGGGCCCCCTGCTGGGGCCGGGCCCGATCGGGGGGTTGTGGCTGTGCACCGGCCACCACCGCAATGGCGTGCTGCTGGCGGCAATCAGCGCCGAACTGGTGGCCCGCGGCATCAGCGGCGAGCCGGAGCCGATCGATGGCGAGACGCTGCGGGCCTTCCGCTGGAATCGCTTCTGAAGCGTTGGCCGAGCGCGGCCAGCCGAAAGCTCCCCGCCAGCCGCCCGGGCCGGAACGGGGGATCAAGCCCCCCGGATCACGAATGGGCTGGGAACCGAGGCGTGACAGTCAGCGAACACGCCGGAGATCCAGGCCCCCGCTTGGAGTCGGACCACAGCCATCGCCTGGGATCGCCTGAAGAGGCTTGCTGTACTTCTGGAGTGAGCGGCGAACGGCGCCTGTCTGCAAGCCCGGTGGCTTTGCTCTCCCGGGCCAGTCCGCCAATCCGCCCCGCTCAAAAGCCCTCAGGCCCCTGCCCTGCAGGTCGGACCGGCAGCTACCGACCGACCATTGGCGTGGGGCCCAAGGGGGCTGTCCCAGCCCTGCCCTCAGCCCTCGACGCGCCAGGTCTGATCGGCGGGGGTCCAGTCGCTCAGCTCGGCGGCGGTGAACCAGAGGCCGATCTCGAATTCGGCGGTTTCGGGGGCGTCGGAGCCGTGGATCACATTGCGGCCGATGTTGATCGCCAGATCGCCACGAATCGTGCCGGGCTCGGCCTCCAGGGGCTTGGTGGCACCGATC
>CAIKWV010000058.1 GCA_903831165.1 uncultured cyanobacterium | reverse complement strand
CTGTCCCTGGCGCGCCACGGCTTTGAGCGCATCTACGTGATCAACGGCCACGGCGGCAACATCGCCACGGCCCGGGCCGCCTTCGCCCAGGCCTATGGCACCGCCGTCAGCCGCGGCCTGCCCGGCGCCGATCGGCTGCGCTGCCGCCTGGCCAACTGGTTCACCGCCAGCCCGGTGATCAAGGAAGCCCGCAGCCTGTATGGCGATCGCGAGGGCCATCACGCCACCCCCAGCGAGATCGCCCTCACCCTGCACCTGGAGCCGAGCCTGACCAGCAAGCAGCGGCCCCTGCCGGAAGCTGCGCCCGCCGGGCCGATCCACGGCCCCGACGACTTCCGCCGCCGCCATCCCGATGGCCGCATGGGCTCCGATCCTTTTCTGGCCCAGGCCGAGCACGGCGAGCGCTTTCTGGAGCTGGCCGCCGCTGCCCTTGCCGAGGATCTGCGCCAATTTCTGGCCGATGCGGAGCCGGCGGACTGATGGGCCTGGCCAGCTAGCGTCGCTTGCAGTGCAGGCCGGCGGCCCCAGGCGACACCATGAGCAGGATCAGCGCCGACGACGTTCGCAAGGTGGCCCAGCTGGCCCGGCTGGAGCTGCCCGAGGACAAGATCGCCATCTACACCGGCCAGTTGGAGCGGATCCTCGACTACGTCGCCCAGCTGGAGCAGGTCGACACCGAGGGGGTGGCTCCCACCACCCGGGCCGTGGAAGTGGTCAATGTGACGCGAGCCGACGTGGTGGAACCGACGCCGGTGCGGGAAGAATTGCTGGATCTGGCGCCTCAGCGCGAAGGCGACTTCTTCCGGGTCCCGAAGATCCTCGGCGCCTGAACCCCTGGCTGAGCAGGCGGCGAACCCGGCGGTCATCTCCATCCCTGGGTGCCACCACTGCTGCGAGCCCTCGCCACACCTGCAAAAGAACGAAGACCCACAGCTGAATCGGGAGGGGCGCGCCGATCTGATTGCCCTGTTGCAGGAGTACGGAGACCTCAGCTGCGTCGTCGCCTGAGCATGCCAAAAGCCGACAGAACGTTTCCTTTCAGCGAAAACCTCAGCTTCTCAACGGGGGCTGGGGGAGACGGCGGTGCGGTGCAACAGCTCGAGCACGCGGCGGCGGGCGTGGCGGGTGGGCATCAGGCCGGCGAGGGGGCGCAGACGGCTACGGCGTTTTTTGTGGCTGCGAACGCCCAGAAAGATGTCGTAGATGAAATTGAGGAAATCACCGCGGCTTTCAAACATGCCCAGCCGCTGTGGCGATCCTTTGGCATCAAGAATGTGGCGGGTAGCCTGATAAGCCGGCCGGTATTCGAACCAGGGGATCGAAGGCCAGAGATGGTGAACCAGGTGATAGTTCTGTCCCATGATTAACCAGTTCATCAACCTGCCGGGATAGACGCGGGCGTTATGCCAGCGACTGCGTGACTGAAAAGGTCGGTGGGGAAGATAATCAAAGAACAGGCCCAGGGTCACTCCCACCATCAACGCCGGCGCGAACCAGCAATTGAACACGAACTGCAGGAAGTCAAACTTGATTGCCGCCAGCACGATCGCCACAAACACGGCGCGGGCAATGCCCCACTCCAGCAGCTCATAGCGGCGCCAGAGGCGACGACGAAAGAAGAAGACCTCGTGATAAAAAAAGCGGGGTGCGATCAGCCACAGCGGGCCGAAGGTGCTGACGATGTGGTCCGGGTCGTTCTTGGGATCGTTGACATGGGCGTGGTGCTGCAAATGCACCCGGGTGAACACCGGAAAGCTGAAGCCCAGCAGCAGGGCCGCCCCATGCCCCATCACCGCGTTCCAGAAGCGGTTGGGATGGGCGGCGTTGTGGCAGGCGTCGTGGATCACGGTGCCCTCCAGGTGCAGGGCCAGGAAGCCCAGCGCCAGCAGGGCCGGCAGGGGCCAATGGGCACCGAACCAGCCCCAGATGGTGAGAGCCGCCAGTGCGTAACCGCCCAAGAACAGACCCACGGTCGGATTGAGGGCAGCCGGCGGATCCAGGTACTGCTTGGGAACGCTCTGCACCGCGGTCGTATGGCGGCGTGCCTCGGGGGCGGATGGGAGAGCCTGCGTTTGCGTCATCTCCCTGCGGGGTGTACGGGTTCGCCTTTGGAGCGCTCAGACTACGGAACAGATCCACCCAACCGCTTGGCGGGCAGCGCCACCGGCACCGGCCTCGCCGGACTACAAAGCGCTCGGGGCCGCCGAGCCGACCCTGGATCCGCGATGCCCACCGGGGGACTTGAACCCCCACAGCCGAAGCCACTGGAACCTAAACCCAGCGCGTCTACCAATTCCGCCAGGTGGGCGCGACCCAACTCTACGGGGCTCCCACAGAATGGTCGCAACCGCCGGCCCCGCCATGCTCGCCACCGTCGGGGGAACCCTGGCCCTGCTGCTGGGCCTGTTGCTGTTGCTCCTGCCCCTGCTGGCCACCGAACTGAGCCGTCCGCGGGATTCGGCCTGGGGCGCCGTGGTGCTGCTGCTCGGTCTGGTGCTGGTGACCAGTGCCGATCGGCTGACCGGGGCCCCGATGCTGGCCGTGCTCTGCGGCGGCCTGCTGATCGGCCGGCTGAGCAGCGAGGTGGGTCTGGGCCGCTGGCGCCAGCTCAGCGAGGACGAACGCCAGCTGCTGGCCTCCAGCGAGCGCTGGAGCCGCAGCGCCCAGCAACTGTCGGCCTCGATTAGCGACCTGCTGCAGCGGGCCAGCGCCCTGTTGGGCGGCCTGGGCGGAGCGATCGCCAATCGCCCCAAACGCCTCGCCAGCAGCAAGCGCTGGGTGCGCCCGGAGCTGCCGCAGGCGGCAGCGGAAACCGAGCCGCCCGGCCCTGAAGAGCCCGCGCCAGCGCCATCCCAACCAAAGCCAGATGCCAGCGGGACCCAGCCGACCCCAGGGACCAGCACGCCTGCGGCCGACGCGGAAGCCGCCGCTGGGACCATCGCTGGGCCTGGAGCCCCGGAGCCGAGGCCGGCTCCAGCGGCAACCGCACAACCGGCAGGAACAGAGGCGGCGCCGGATCCAGGCGCCGGATCCCCTGCTCAGGTCCCGGAACCGGCCGACCACGACGGCGCCGAGCCCACCAGCCGGGTGGTCAGCAGCTTCGCCGAGATCACCACCCTGCTGGCCAATGCCCCGGCCCCGGGGGCCGAGACCAGCGAGGCGGGATAATCCCCTGCTGTGCTGCCCCTGCGAGGCGCCGTGACCGTCAGCCCCGCCTCCCAGTCCTCTCCAGACACCTCCCCCGAGTCCGGCGGCGTGAAGGAGCCGATCTCGTACAAGCAGAGCCTCAACCTGCTGCAGACCCCCTTCGCCATGCGGGCCAATGCCCGCCAACGGGAGCCGGAACTGCAGCGTTTCTGGCAGGAGCGGGGGCTGTATGAGCAGCTGAGCCGCCGCAACCCTGGCGCCGTGTTCACCCTGCATGACGGGCCGCCCTATGCCAACGGCGCCCTGCATGTGGGCCACGCCCTCAACAAGATCCTTAAGGACATCATCAACAAGCACGCCCTGATGCGGGGCCTGCGGGCCCGGTTCGTACCGGGCTGGGACTGCCATGGCCTGCCGATCGAACTCAAGGTGCTGCAAGGCCTGAGCGGCGAGGAGCGCAAGGCGCTGACACCGATCAGCCTGCGCCAGAAAGCCCACGCCTATGCCCTCGAACAGGTGGAGATCCAGAAGGCCGGCTTCCGGCGCTGGGGCATCTGGGCCGACTGGGATTCCCCCTACCTCACCCTGCAGAAGCCCTATGAGGCCG
>CAIKWV010000057.1 GCA_903831165.1 uncultured cyanobacterium | reverse complement strand
CAGGCCTTCAAGCACCTGGATCTGTTCGGCGCCGTAGGCGGACTGGACTTTGGTGGCGTCGCTCATTCGGAAGGGGCTCCCCAGGGAACGGGCTCAGGACGGCGGAACCCCGGGGCAGACAGGGGCGCAGGGAGCAGGGCGCAGGAAGCGCAAAAGCCTCTCCGCAAGGGCAACCTTACCACCGCCGCCCCGCAGCGCCACCCAGGCGCCGCTCCGGCGCAATTCGTCCCGGGGGTGCATCCCGGCCCCTTTTCAGGAAGTACCCCAAGACGGAGGGCGTCGCTCGCCGCCACCACAGCAGCACCGCCCAGCAGAACGGATTCGGCGAGCCGAACGAACGCTCCGCTCACGTCCTGCCTCACGATCCAGGCCCCCCGCTCCGCACCACGCCCCTGGGGGCCAGCCGGACCCGCTCCTGCCAGGGCTGGGACCATGCAACGGCCGGGGAGGCAGGGGAAAAGCCAGCACCCGGATGCGCCCAGGCAGCCGCTGGATCCGAACCCCGGAGCTCTCAGCCGCCGATCGCTCTCAGCAGGCCGCTGAAAACCCCTCAACAGGCCGGAACAGTGTTCTGTCGACCGGTCGGACGCCGCTGGTCACAAGGTTGCCGATTGGCGCAGGGCTGGTCAGACGAGCCGGAGACGAATTCTGCAATTGTCTGCAGACAGCCATCACCCCGTGGGGAGGGGATCAGGCCCTCCCGCACACTCGCAAGGCAGGCTGCGGCGCCTGCCCTGGGTTGCGCTGCCATCTCCACGACCCAGCGCCCTGCCTCCACGGCCGCCTCACCCACCCTTCGTTGCCGCGCCCCGTGCCCCTGCCTGACGCCCCCAGCCCCGACCAGCGCCCCCTGGTGATCGCCCTGATGGGGGCCACCGCCAGCGGCAAGACCGCCCTGGCGATCGAACTGGCCCAGGCCCAGGACCTGGCGGTGCTGTCGATGGATTCGCGCCAGCTGTACCGACAGATGGACATCGGCACCGCCAAGCCCACGGCCGCCCAGCGCCGGCAGGTGCGCCACGAACTGCTGGACCTGCGCGATCCCGACCAGCCGATCAACCTGCAGGAGTTCGCGCTGCTGGCCCAGGCGGCGATCGCGGCCGAACATCAACGCCGCGGCATCGCCTTTCTGGTGGGCGGTACCGGCTTGTATCTCAAGGCGCTGCTGGCGGGCCTGCAGCCGCCGGCCGTGCCTCCCCAGCCCGAGCTGCGCCGCCAGTTCAGCGCCCTGGGTCAGACCCACTGCCATCACCTGCTGCAGCAGGCCGACCCCGAAGCCGCCGCCCGGATCATGCCCCTGGATGCGGTCCGCACCCAGCGCGCCCTGGAGGTGGCGTACGCGACCGGCCGCCCCCTGAGCCAGCAACAACGCCGCAACCCGCCCCCCTGGCGGGTGATCGAGCTGGCCCTCGACCCGCCGGATCTGACCCAGCGCATCGCCAGCCGCACCGTGCAGCTCTACGCCGATGGCCTGGTGGAGGAAACGCAGGGTCTGATCGAGCGCTACGGCGCCGACTGCCCGCTGCTGCAGACGATCGGCTACGACGAGGCCCGGCGCCTGCTGCTGGGAGAGCTCGATCGGCCCTCGGCCATCGCCATCAGCGAGCGACGCACCCGCCAGTTCGCCAAACGACAGCGCACCTGGTTCCGGCGCCAGCACCAACCCCAGTG
>CAIKWV010000056.1 GCA_903831165.1 uncultured cyanobacterium | reverse complement strand
TGCCCGTGCTGATCGAGGAGCTGCAGCGCATCCATGCCAAGGAGGGCCTGGGCGGCCTGGCCGCCAGGCTCTGCGGCATCGAGCAGATGTGGCAGGGCGAGGATCAGGGACTGGAGCGCGACGACTCCCACCCTGATTTTGATGAATCCCTCGGTCAGTTGGATCTGCTGTTGGATGAGATCCGTCAGCAGCAGGGTTAGCGACCAGCCGCCAGAGTGGGAGGGTCACCCGTTGAGCCGCATCGTGCGAATTGTTTCTTTCTCAAGGCTGAATGCCCCTGGTCGGGCTATCAGTCAGGGGCTGGGCCCCGCATCTCTGGGGTTGCTGGCGGCGGCGGCCTCGCTGCTGAGCGGCCTCGCTCAGCCGGCTTCGGCCCAGTCGGAGAGCTTCATGCTCAAACCCGGCAGCAAAGTGGGTCCCGCCACCAAGATCGTGCCCACCAACTGCGTCACGGCGGCCGATGGCTCGGTCACCTGTGACACCAAGATCCAGAATTCACCTTCGGATACGCCCGCCAAGCCCTCCTATCAGCCGTTCAAGAACTGATGGCCTGGTTCCGGCGTCTGCGTAGCGACGGCACTTATCTGGTGGTGGTGGACCGGGCCGAGCGTCAGCTCGCGAAACTCCTCGCCGCCGGGCTGCTGCTGGTGCTGGTGGTGGCGGCCATCCAGCTGGTCGTTGTCCTGGGGCTGGATCTGGTCCAGCGCCGCACCCTCTGGATCGGGGAGCCCCTGATTCGCCTGCTCGGTGATCTGCTGACCCTGCTGATCGGCCTGGAGGTGCTGCAGAACATCACCTCCTACCTGCGCCGCCGCGTGGTGCAGATCGATCTGGTGCTGCTCACGGCGATGACGGCCGTGGGACGCAAGGTGATCGTGTTGCCCCCTGGTTCCGAGAACAAGCCCCTGCTGCTGGTGGGACTGGGGGTGGCCGTGCTCTGCCTGGCGGCGGCCTACTGGCTGGTGCGCCAGTCGGCGCGGATCAGGGTTGGGGCCAGAACAGAGCCAGCCAGATCGTTCCAGGATGGGGATCCGTCCGTTCCAGCCGATGACGGCGATGGGCACTGATCACCAGGCTGTCGCCCCGGTTCAGCTCGATCGGGACCGGTTCATCGGCGAAGCGGATCTGGGCGCTGCCCTGTAGCAGGGTCACCCATTCCTGCTCCGGTTGGTCGTACCAGAAGTCCGGCGGACTTGAAGCCTGGCAGGAATGAATCCGCTGCAGGCGCAGGCCTGGGGCGGCGATCAAGGTGTCGATCCGTTCCTCGCCCTCGGGCGGACAGGCTCCCCCCAGCAGATTGGCGTCGCCGCCGCTGTTCAGTTCCGTTTCACCCCAGCGCCGACCGATTTCAAAGCCCTGTTGCCGGGCCAGGGACACCACGTCGTGGTGATGGGCGCAGGACCTCAGGGCCTCGCGGAGCTGGGGATCCGCCTCGCTGCGGGCGACGAAGGCATTGAGTTGGTTCACCTTGTCCAGAAAGGCTTGCAGCTGGGCCTCGGCCATGGCGGCGCACGGGAACAGTCAGGGCAGGTCCTTGATCATCCGCCAACGCCGGAACGGTTGGCCGGCAAAGAGCAGCTCCTCCTCGGCTTCGATCTGCCAGTTCAGTCTCAGCAGCAGGGGCCTGGAGAGCTGGCTGGCTTCGGTGCGCAGGCGCCGGCAGTGCTGGCGCTGCGCCTCCCGTTCCAGGGCCAGCACCAGCTGGCGGCCCCGGCCCTGCCGGCAGGAGCGGCCGCGGCAGTACAGCAACGACAGGCGATCGATCGGATCGAGCAGGCCGAAGGCCTCGATCACATCGGGATCGGTGGCGTCACAGCTGGCCAGTCCGTAGCCCCGTCGCAGGCCCGTCAGCACATCGGGGTCGCGTTCGGCATGGTGCGCCCAGGCGTCGATCTGGGCCGCCTCGTAGAGCCCCTGCGCCTGGCTGATTACGGCATCGTGATAGACGCTGATCAGTTGGGGTTCATCCCCTGCCGTCAGTGGACGCAGCACCGATCGCGCCAGCACATCCCGGACCCCATCCTGCCGCGGAACAGCAAGGATGGGACCATCTCCGCTCCGTTTCAGTGCCCCGTTTCGGCCGTGTGTTGATCCGCCTGACGATCGCAGCGCTGCTGCTGTTGCCGATCGGTTGGCCCCTGACCGCCTGGGGAGCCGAAATGCTGACAACGGAGCCCGAACGGGGGCAGGAGCTGTTTTCTGCGCATTGTGCGGGTTGCCATGTCGGTGGCGGCAACATTCTGCGGCGCGGCAAAACCCTGAAACTGGCGGCGCTGGAGCGCCAGCAGCTGGCCAGTCCCGAGGCCATCGCCCGGGTCGCCGCCGAGGGGATCGGCCAGATGTCGGGATACGCCAGATTTCTTGGTGACGATGGCGCCGAGGTGGTGGCGCAATGGGTCTGGTCCCAGGCGCAGGCGGGCTGGCCAGCCACCTGAGCGCTCGGCCCATCCGGCTCTGCTTCTGGCGTTGCGCTTTCTGCAAATCACCGGCACCAGAGGAGGCCTGTGACACGCCGCTCAGTGTCCATCGCCGGGCACTGCTCAGGTATTTGGTATCTATGAAGACAATGGTATGAGGTAATTTCGATGTCTACCAACTTCGTCAAGCTCGCCCTGCGCGGCACCGGTGCTGCTGCCGTCAGCGCTCTGGTTGCAGCACCTGCCCTGGCGGTCCCCCTGTCCGGGGCTGAACAACTCCGTCTTGAGGCCCCCCAGGCGGCTTCGGCCCAGCCCCTGGAGATCGCCCAGACCTACGTGCCATTGGTGGGCGATGTGGGAACCGGTGGCTTTGAGCAGGCCAAGGGGTGGTATTTCACCCTTGGTGCCGGTGCCTCCGCTCCCCAGGACCGCACGACCCGCGTCGGTGTCGGCCCTGACAACACGTCCATCCCGATCGACACGGCCTACGGCGGTGGCTTCGCCCTCGACACCGGTATCGGTTACGACTTCGGCGCCATCCGCACCGAACTCACCTATTCCTATAACCGCGCCAGCCTCAACGATCTGAGCGTCAATTACAACGGCCGTGACTTCAGCACCAGCAATGTCAGCGGTGCCATCAACAAGAACGACGTCTTCGCCAGCGCCTACGTCGACTTCCCCTTCGGCCGCTGGTCCCCGTATATCGGTGGTGGTATCGGCTATTCCAATCTCAGCACCCCCAGCTTCACGGTAGAGAATCAGCGCTACGGCAATCTCAGCTACGGCGGCTTCGGCTGGCAGGCCAAGGCGGGTATCTCCTATGCCTTGAGCTATAACTGGGATGTCTACGCCGAAGGCGTTTACCAGGGCATGTCCGGTCACGACACCGACAGCGACGTCAACTTCGGTTCGTTCAACAACTGGGGCGGCAAGCTCGGCTTCCGCTATCGCTTTGCCCATCCGGCTGTGGTCGTGGTTGAGCCCGCTCCTGCCCCCGCTCCCGCTCCCTACATCGAGCCCGCTCCGGCTCCCGCCCCCGAGCCCGCCCCCCCCGTGCGCGGCCTCTGGTGATCCACCGCGCGATCGCGGCGGCTGCAGTCGCCATCGATCGTTGTTCAGGGAGTGGGTTCGTCCCACTCCCTTTTTTTATTGGCCGCGGGCGGTGGCTGGACTTCGTGGTTGCTGCGACATGGACGGCTCAGAAGGCCTGGATCCAGGGGTAGACGTGGATCTCGGTCCAGATCCCCTGGTGCCAGTAGATGTCGGCATGCAGCAGAGCCTCCACCTGCTCCTGGCTTTCGGCCTCATAAATGCCGAAGACATGGGTGCTGCCTTCGGTGGGGCCGAGGGTGATCAGCAGGCCGTCGTCCTTCTGGCGCTGAAGCCCTTCCAGGTGCTCCTGCCGGTACGGGCCGCGCCGGTCGAGGGCGTTGTCGCAGTAGGTGCCCCAGAGAACGAATTTCATGGTGGAGGAAGCGCCGCCGCGCGGCTCAGAGCAGAGATTCGCGTCGCAGGAAGACGCGGATCAGCTTCTCGTCCATCAGGCCCTCGCGGGCGTAGGGCTGTTCGTTGCAGAGCTGGAACACGCTGATCAGGGTTTCGGCCCGGAACGTCTGACCGGCGGCCTTGGCGATGTCGCTGACCTCCATGGCGGTCATCACCAGATTGAGCTGCTCGCGCAGGGCCGGTTCCTGCTGGATACGGCCCAGGAACGTGAACAGCTGGTCCAGTTCCTGGCGATCCAGCTGATCGCGATCGGTCGTGTCACTCATGAAGAAGGCCTGATCCTGGTGGTCATAGTGACCCCCGCCCCCACCCTGCGTCTACAGGCAGGCTGCTGAAAGGGTTCCATGATGGTGTCGGTTGCGCTGATGCGATGGCTTCGGTTCTGCGCTGGTTGCCCCTGGGGCTGCTCGCTTTGCTGACATCCTGTGGCCCCGTCTACCGGGCCTGGGCGGAGCCGGGGGCCGCCGCGCCGATCGGCAGCGCCGAGCCCGACCCGCGCCGCCTGCTCGGCACCTGGGCCCTCACCGACAACGACAACCTGCTGTTCAACCTGCTGCTGCGCCCCGATGGCAGCGCCCTCTCGGCCATGGGCAGCCATGGCCCCCGGTCGCTGGCGGCGGGCACGATCACGGCGCCGGAGCTGATGGAGCAGGGCCGCTGGAAGGGTTGGGGCAACGGGGTGCGGATTGATTACGGCGATGGCTGGACCGACACGATCCTGATGGCACCGGGGGGACCGATCCAGTGGTCCTGGGCTCCGGGCAGCAACCGCGATCAACCCCCCACCAACACCGGCAAGGCGGTGCGACTGGCAGGGCCGGAGGCGGGCTGGGTCGGGGTCTACCGCTTTGCCCCCAACCAGAAGGACAAACCCCCTTACCTCACCAGCCTGCTCTCCAGCGGCCGGGCGATCAACTCGATCGACAACATCGCTGCTGGCTCCTGGCGTCAGGAGGCGGCCCATCTGGTGATCGACTGGGCCAGTGGCTGGCGCACCACGATCGAGCGGGCGACACCTCCGGCGCCGGGCCAGTCGTTTGCGGTGCGCCACTGGGCGCCGGGGGCTGATCGGCAGGGCCCCGCCTCCAGCGAGCGGCAGGGAGATCGCCTCTGAGGGATGTGGCGGTGGGCTGCCGGGGTGCTGCTCCGCCATCGGGTGTCTGCCAGGGCGGCGCCTGCAGCGTTGTGGTCCGGCTCAGTGGTCGAGGGCGCTGCGCAGGTCGGCGCAGAAGCGGCCGGCGGCGGCGGCCACGGGCTCTCCGGCCTGGTGGGCCTGGGCCATCACCTTGACCAGGGCACTGCCGACGATGGCGCCATCGGCCCCCCAATCGCGCACCTGGCGGGCCTGGTCCGGCCCGGAGATGCCGAAGCCCACGGCCACCGGGGTGGGCCCCAGCTGCTTGAGCTGCTGCACCAGGGGCTCCACCCGGGCCTCCAGGTTGGTGCGCACCCCGGTGACGCCGGTGACGCTGACCAGGTAGGTGAAGCCGCGGCTGGCGCCATGAATGCGGGCCATCCGCTCCGGCGGCGTGGTGGGGGCCACCAGCAGGACCAGGTCCAGGCCGGCGGCGGCGGCGATCGGTGAGAGCTTCTCGGCCTCTTCCAGGGGCAGATCCGGCACCACCAGCCCAGCGGCACCGGCGGCGGCGGCATCGCGGCAGAAGGTCTCCATGCCGCGATTGAGCAGGGGATTGCTGTAGGTGAACAGCACCACCGGGATCGTGAGCTCCCCGGCCAGGCTGGCCAGCATCGCCAGAACGGAGCCGGGGGTGGTGCCCGCCGCCAGGGCCCGACCGGCGGCGGCCTGAATCACCGGTCCATCAGCGAGCGGATCGCTGTAGGGGATGCCCAGCTCGATCAGATCGGCATCGGCCTGCTGCAGGGCCAGCAGGGTGGCCCGGGTGGTCTCCAGGTCGGGGTCTCCGGCCATCAGAAATGGCATCAGGGCGCAGCGGCCCGCTGGCCTGAGCGCGGCGAAGCGATCGGCGATCGCGGAGGGTCTGGCGGCGGCGGTGACCGGGGTGGCGGCGCTCATCGGCGCGGAAAGCTGGCGATGGCTCCGAGCCTACGGGGCAGGGGCCTGGCAGCTCGCAGCGGACCTGGGCGCTGCGGCGGCATGGCGCAGATTGCAGCCATGCGGGCCATCCAGGGCGGTCGGGGGCGGCGCCTTCTGATGAGGACAGGAGCCTCAGGGATGACATCCCGGCGACGTCCGATCGCCTGGCGGCTACAAGGCAGCCCGTTGGTTATGGGCCTGGTTTTTTCAGCGCGGACCCAGTGGAACCAGCCGGCGGACGGGCACGGAACCCGCTTCAGATCCCGCCCAGCTGCGCCGGGCATGGGACTGGGTGCGCGACGACGCTCTCAGCCGCAAGGGGAGAGCAGGGGTGGGTCCAGTCCCGACTTGTGGTCGGGCCGCCGCCGGCAGGACCGGCCGGATCAGGCTGGCCCACTCACATTTCGGCATCGGCCTGGATCTGGCCCACTTCCGCCAACAACTTGGCCTGCTCCTCGGGGCTGAGGGCGTCGAACTTGGCCTGCAGGGCTTCGTCGGTGATGGCGTCGTAGGCGCTGCGGTATTGGCGACGCTGCTCCATGTAGGTCATCTTGCCGGTGACGACCCGCAGCAGATAACTGCTGGTCCAGCCGACGACGATCAGCATCAGGATCCCGGAGGCGGCGATGCCCGGACTGAATCCCTCCAGTCCGCTGGCCTGGAAGCCCACATAGCCCAGGCCCCCCAGGGCGAACACCGCCAGGCCCAGCAGAATGGCTCCGCGGCGGGTCACGCCCGGGCGCTCCCTGGGCCGGCCATGCGCAGGTTGATGAAGGGGGCGAACAGGATCAGGCCGGGAAAGAACAGAAACACCAGCCCGTAGATGGCGGTCCGCTCGATCTTGCCCATGACGTTCCAGCGCTTCACCAGCCACCAATAGAGGGCCAGGGGCACCACCACCAGATAGGCCCCGGCCAGGGCCGTGTAGAGGGCCAGCACCAGCAGGGTCTCCGCGGTGAGTTGGAACGGCAGGTCGAACGGGAGTGCCGTGGTGATCGCGCTCAACAACCCGGGCAGGGGCACGGCAGACAACGCCAAGGAAACGCAAATCTAGGATGGGCCGGCGGGGGCATGGCGGAAGTGGTAGACGCAGCGCACTTAAAATGCGCAGACGGCAACGTTGTGGGGGTTCAAGTCCCCCTGCCCCCATCGCCCTGGCGTTCGCGAAGCCAGGCTTGCTGGCCCGGCTGGAGCGTGACGGTGGGCGAGACCACTGGCAGCAGCGTTCTGATCCTGCGAAATGTTCCGCCCGCCCTGAAGCCGCACCCAGATGCCCCTGGCCTGGCTAGCAAGGGGACAGGACCGCAGGGGAGTCATGTCGGCGGCCACTCCAGCAGCAGCAAGCTCGGAGCCGTGGGATGGCCGCGAAGCCTGTGGTGTCGAGGGTTCTACGGCACCTGATCAGGGTCAGCTCCCCAGCCCTGAGTCCCGGCCTGTGTCCCGCCGCGAGGCGGGCTCCGAGTCCCTGGCCGCCTCCGGCCGGCAGCCCTCTGCGGGCGACGAGCGCATCGACCGACTGATCCGCCGCCAGGCAGGGCGGGGCGATGCCCTGATCGAAGTGCTCCATCAGGTTCAGGAGCTGTATGGCTACCTGCCCAAGCCGGCCCTGCTGCAGGTGGCCTGGGGGCTGCAGTTGCCCCTGAGCCGGGTCTATGGGGTGGCCAGTTTTTATCACCTGTTCCGGCTCCAGCCCCCCGCCGAGCATCGCTGCGCCGTCTGCCTCGGCACCGCCTGTTTTGTGCGGGGTGGGGGAGCCTTGGCGCTGGCCCTGCAGCGGCGGCTGGGCCTGGCGCTCGATCAGAGCAGCCCTGACGGCCGCTGGGCCTTGGAGCGGGTCAGCTGCATCGGGGCCTGCGGCCAGGCGCCGGTGCTGCTGCTCGATGGGTCCCTGTGGACGGCACCGTCGTCGGTGGCGCCTGACGTCCTCGATGGCTGGCTGACGGAGCGCGGCCTGCCCTTGGGCCTGGGGGCGCCCTGATGGTCGCCCTGCCGCCCCAGAAACGGCCCCAGCTGCGCTGCTGCGGGGCCAGCGGTTGCCGCAGTGCGGGGGGCGAAGCGCTGTTGGTGGCTCTGCGGGCGGCGGCGGCAGGGGACGTGGTCGCGTTAGCCGACGTGGCCTTGGTGGAGGGCGATCCGTTTGCCGATCCGTCCGGCGCCGCAGCCGCAGCCGTGGCGGCAGGGGAGCCAGGGGAGGCTCTGGAGGTTCGCCGTGTGGGCTGCCTGCGCCTCTGCGGTCAGGGGCCCTTGGTCGCCTTGGACGGCCCCCAGGGCACCAGTCTCTATGGCGGTGTCCCGCCCGAGCGGGCCGCTGAGCTGGTGGCCCTGGCTCGAGCCGCCGGCTCCCCCCAGGCCCGATCCGGTCAGTCCCCCCAGGCACCCTGGGAATCTGCCCTGGCCGGCCATCGCCTCGATCTCGAGCATCCCTTCTTCCGACTGCAGCGGCCCCTGGTCCTTGAGGGCTGCGGTCTGGTGGATCCCGAGCGGATTGAGGACGCCCTGGCCCAGGGCACCTACGCCCAGTTGCGGCGCGTGCTGCAGCAGCTCAGCCCCGAGCAGGTGCGCGAACAGGTGCGCCGCAGTGGTCTGCGGGGGCGCGGCGGTGGCGGCTATCCCACCGGGCTCAAGTGGGACACGGTGGCATTGCAGCCGCCCGGTCAGCGCTATGTGGTCTGCAATGCCTATGAGGGGGACCCCGGCGCCTTCATGGACCGCAGCGTGCTGGAGGGCGATCCGCACCGCTTGCTGGAGGGCATGGCGATCGCCGCCTACGCCGTTGGAGCGGAGCACGGCTACCTCTATGTGCGGGCGGAGTACCCATTGGCGATCGAACGGCTGCGGCTGGCCTTGGGCCAGGCCCGCCATCAGGGTCTGCTGGGCCGCGGCATCGCCGGCAGCCCGTTCAACCTGGAGCTGGAGGTGCGGGTGGGGGCCGGCGCCTACGTCTGCGGGGAGGAGACGGCCCTGCTCCACTCGATCCAGGGCCAGCGGGGCACGCCTCGCACCCGGCCGCCCTATCCAGCCCAGGCGGGGTTGTGGGGGGCGCCGACCCTGATCAACAACGTTGAGACCTTGGCGGCCGTGCCGGTGATCCTGCGGCAGGGGGGGGATTGGTATGCCGCCATCGGCACCGACGGCAGCCACGGCACCAAGGTGTTCAGCCTCTCGGGGGCGATTCGCCACACCGGCCTGGTGGAGGTGCCGATGGGCACCAGCCTGCGCACGGTGGTCGAGACCATGGGCGGCGGCGATCCCGATGGCGGCGCCGTCAAGGCGGTGCAGACCGGCGGCCCTTCCGGGGGCTGCATCCCCGCCGCTCTGCTCGACACGCCGGTGGATTTCGAGAGCCTGCTGGCCCTCGGTTCGATGATGGGCTCCGGCGGCATGGTGGTGATCGGCGAGGGCACGGCGATGCCCGAGGTGGCACGCCACTTCATGGCCTTCAGCGTCAATGAGAGCTGCGGCAAATGCGTGCCCTGCCGGGCCGGCACCGTGCAGTTGCTGGCCCTGCTCGATCGCTGTGTGCAACACGGGGCCACGGCGGCGGAGCTGGAGGCGCTGGAGAATCTCTGCGCCATGGTCAAGGCCACCAGCCTCTGCGGGCTGGGGCAGGCGGCGCCGAATCCGGTGCTG
>CAIKWV010000055.1 GCA_903831165.1 uncultured cyanobacterium | reverse complement strand
AGGCGATCGCAAAGACCGGGCTCTGCTGGTCGGCGCTGTCCACCGTGGCCCCATAGGCCAGCAAGGGCCGCCCCAGAGGGTCCAGCAGATCCGAGATCAGCTGATGGCGTGAGCGTCGCCCCCGATATTCCGGCCAGACGGCCAACCAGCGCTGGGCCTCGTCATCGCCCGGATCGAAGATCCGATCCGTGAGCTGGGCCTCGGCCTCCCGCACCGCCTCCAGCGGCAGCCCATACACCTCGAACACCCAGCCCAGGGCGATGCTGTCGCGGGTGAGTCCCGGCGGGCCTAGGCCGGAGATGAAGGGCACGCCGGCCCGATGGGCCAGGTCGGCGCCGAGGCTGGCATCGACGAAGTAGGCCGCGCCGAGGCTGCCGTAGCGGGCCGATTCCAGGCTGCACAGCCGTTGCCCCTCCAGGGTGGCACCGCGCAGCTGGGCGTCCGGCAGCACCGTGATCGCCGCATCCTTCAGGGCTTGGGTGAACGCCTGGGCGGCCCGGCGGGGATCGATCGCGATCACCCGTACGCCCGTCAGCCGCAGGAAGCGGCGATAGAGCGCTGAGGAGGGGGCAAACAGGGCATGGCTGGAACGCAGGTCCGCTGGCACCTGGTTGCGATCGAGATAGGCCAGGCCCGAGCGGCTGATCGTGCCGCCGATCGGGGCGTCGGGGGCATCGCCGTGGAGCAGGGCGATGCGGGGATGGCGCACGCCGGCCCGATCGCGCAGCTGGCGCTGCAGTTCCAGGGCCGTCATCACCCCGGCGGGTTCGTCGCCGTAGACGATGACATCGAAATGGCGCTCCCCCTGGTGCCGGCAGCGCGGCAGCGGCCGAGGCGGGGGCTGTCGGCGCGTCAGGCCGAGGCCCAGCAGCAGCTGCTGGCGCCATGGCGGTACCCCCAGCAGCAGGGATGGTGTCAGGGCGACCGCCAGAGCCAACAGCACCACCACGGCCTTGCGGCCAGGGCGCTGGGGAGGCCGAGCAGGAGACGGTGGTGGTGCCGCGTTCACCAAAGGGTGGAGTCAGCAGGGTGACGATGCCAGGATCGCGTCATGGGTCCGACCTGCCACCACGGCGGAACGTCAGCGAGGCAACCACCGGCGCCGCGGCAGCGCCCCTTCAGGCCTGGCGCTTCCGTCCTGGCCTTGCTGCTGGGTCTGCTGCCAGGGGGGCTGATGGCGAGCCTGCTGCCATCGCTGCCCGCGCGGGCCCAGGCCTCCCTGGCGGCCCGATCCCAGCTGAGCCGCTCCCAGGCGGTGGTGACCGAGCCGCCGCTGGGGGTCTGGCTGACCACGGTGGACAGTCGGGTGCTGTTCGATCCCCTGGAGCGCAGCCAGGCGGTGTCCTTCCTGGTGGATCATGGCTTTCGCCGGGCGGCGCTGCCGATCTACAGCGGCGGCTGGATCTACGGCCAGCTGGACCCCGATCACAACCGGCTGGGGCTCAGGCCCGATCCGCAGCTGAACGAGCTCGATGCGGTAGGCGCCACGGTGGACGCCCTGCACGCCGGCAACCTGGAGGCGGTGGGCTGGCTGGAGTTCGGGCTAATGGCCCCCCGGGATGCGGCCTGGCTGCGGGGCCGTGAAGCGCTGTTGCTGCAGGACCGCCATGGCAGCACGCTCTGGAGCGAGTCCCCGTCGCTGCAGCGGGTTTGGCTCAATCCCAGCCAACCGGATGTGCGGCGGTTTCTGGTGGATCTGGTGGTGGACAGCTGCCGCCGCTATCGCTTCGAGGCCATTCAGTTCGACGATCACCTGGGCTATCCGGCGACGTTCGGCTATGACCCGGCCACCTTGGCCCTCTGGCGCCGCACGCCGGCAGGGGCGAAGCGCCCCCTCCCCGATGAGAACGACCCGGACTGGATCCGCTGGCGGGCTGAGCAGGTCACCGCGTTGCTGGTGGCGATCCGGGCGGCGATGCGCCAGGCCTGTCCGGACGTGCGGCTGTCGATCGCCCCCAACCCCCAGGACTTTTCCCTCAACAACTACCTGGCCGACTGGTCCGACTGGGTGGAACGGGGGCTGGTCGATGAGGTGGTCGTGCAGCTCTATCGCAACAGTGCGGAAGCGGTGGCGCGGGAACTGGCCAGCCCCAGCCTGGCGAAGGCCGCCGCCCGGGTGCCGCTGCGGATCGGGTTGCTGGCGGGGCTGCGGCAACAGCCCAAGGATCCAGCCACCCTGCAGCAGGAAATCGAGCTGCTGAAGCAGGCCGGGGTGGCCGGCATTGATCTCTTCTTCTACGAGTCGGCGCGGCAACACTTTCCGCTGGCCGCGCCTGGCCCCGCCGACCTCAGCGCTTCACCAGATCCCGCACGCCCGGCACCCCATCGACAATCTCCCCCACCAGCACCTGATCGGTGAGATTGACGAACAGGCCGTTTTCCAGGACGCCCGGCAGGTTGTTGATCTCCTTCTCCAGCGCCACCGGATCGCTGATGCCGCCGGCGAATTTCACGTCCAGCACCAGGTTGCCCTGATCGGTCACCACCGGGCCGGCCTTGCGCACGGCCATGCGCAGCTCGGCGGTACCGCCCAGCTCAGACAGCTGGCCCAGCACCTGGCGCCAGGCCCCGGGCAACACTTCCACCGGCAGCAGGAAGCCCAGGTTCAGGGTGTCGACGAGTTTGGTGGCATCGACCACCACCACAAAGCGCTCGGCCCGGCGCGCCACCAGCTTCTCCTGCACGTGGCAGGCACCGCCCCCCTTGATCAGTTGGAAGGACGGATCCACTTCGTCGGCGCCGTCGATCGCCAGATCGATGCGGCTGATGGCATTGAGGCTCTTGAGCGGAATGCCCAGCTCGGCGGCCAGCACCTCTCCCTGGAAGGAGGTGGTCACGCCGGTGATGTTGCGCAGTTCACCGCGCTGCAGCTTGGCGCCCAGACCCTGGATCATCAGTGCCGCGGTGGAGCCCGATCCCAGGCCGATCACCATGCCGTCGTGGATCTGCTCGACAGCTGCGGCGGCCACAGCCTGCTTCATCTGATCCTGCAGATCGGCCATCACATCCCGTGCGGAGGTGGCTGACGGTAGCAAGCGTGATGGCGGCGCTCAGCCGGCGGGGTGGGGCAGGGCCGCGGGACGGATCGACAGCTGCAGCTCCCGCTGGCCCCGCACCACGGTCAGCGGCAGGGGCTGACCCACCTCGGAGCTTTCGACCTGTTGCAGCAACGCCGAGGGATTGCCCACCTCCCGGTCGGCCACGCTCACCACCAGGTCGCCGCGCTTGAGACCGGCCGCTTCCGCAGGGCTTTCGGGCAGCACCCGCTGCACCAGGGCGCCATCCCGTTCGGGCAGCTTCAGCAGGGCGTCGGGATCGCGATTGTTCTCGCGTGCCACCCGGGCGGTCAGCGGCACCAGTTGCAGCCCCAGGTAGGGGTGGATCACCGAGCCGCCATCGGCGAGTTGGCCGGCCACGCGCTTGGCCAGGTTGATCGGGATGGCGAAGCCCAGACCGGCCCCGGGGCCGGAGCGCACCAGGGTGTTGATGCCAATCACTTCGCCGCCGGCATTGATCAGCGGCCCGCCCGAGTTGCCCGGGTTGATCGCCGCATCGGTCTGGATCAGGTCGAGGCGCTTATCCGAAAAGCCGAGGCTGTTGATGTCGCGGTGCAGGCTGCTGACGATGCCGAGGGTGACCGTGCGCTCGAGGCCGTAGGGGCTACCGAGGGCAATGGCCCAGTCGCCCACCTCCAGGGCTTCGGAATCGCCAAGGGGGGCGGCCCGTAACCCGGCCCCGGGCTCGATCCGCACTACGGCCAGGTCCGTGACCGGATCGGTACCCAGCACGCT
>CAIKWV010000054.1 GCA_903831165.1 uncultured cyanobacterium | reverse complement strand
CATCGCCAAGGAGATGCACGTCGGCCATCTGCGCTCGACGATCATTGGCGATGCCCTGGCGCGGGTGCTGGAGTTCCGCGGCCAGCCGGTGCTGCGGCTCAACCATGTGGGCGACTGGGGCACCCAGTTCGGCATGCTGATTACGCATCTGAAGCAGGTGGCCCCGGAGGCGCTCAACACCGCCGATGCGGTGGATCTGGGCGATCTGGTGGCCTTCTACCGCCAGGCCAAGCAGCGTTTTGACGCCGATGAGGACTTTCAGAACACCGCCCGCCAGGAGGTGGTGCGGCTGCAGGCTGGCGATCCGGTGTCACTCCAGGCCTGGGGGCTGCTGTGTGATCAGTCGCGGCGCGAGTTTCAGCAGCTGTACGAACGCCTCGACATCCGCCTGAGCGAACGGGGCGAATCGTTCTATAACCCCTATCTCGAGGCGGTCGTCGCCGATCTTGAGGCCGCCGGCTTGCTGGTGGTGGATGCGGGGGCCAAATGTGTGTTCCTCGAGGGCATGCAGGGCAAGGACGGCAACCCGTTGCCGCTGATCGTGCAGAAGAGCGACGGCGGCTTCAACTACGCCACCACCGATCTGGCGGCGATCCGCTATCGCTTCGCGGCGCCCCCCGCAGGCGATGGCGCCCGCTGGGTGATCTACGTCACCGATGCCGGCCAGGCCAACCACTTCGCCGGCGTGTTCCAGGTGGCCCGCCGCGCCGGCTGGATCCCCGAGGGCGCCCGGCTGGAGCACGTGCCCTTCGGCCTGGTGCAGGGCGACGACGGCAAGAAGCTCAAGACCCGCTCCGGCGACACGGTGCGGCTCAAGGACTTGCTGGATGAGGCGGTCGAGCGCTGCGAGGCCGACCTGCGCCGGCGGCTGGCGGACGAGGAGCGCCAGGAGGACGAGGAGTTTGTGCAGCAGGTGGCCACCACGGTGGGGCTGGCGGCGGTCAAGTACGCCGATCTCAGCACCAACCGGATCACCAACTATCAGTTCAGCTTTGATCGGATGCTGGCGCTGCAGGGCAACACGGCCCCTTATCTGCTTTACGCCGTCGTGCGCATCGCCGGCATCGCCCGTAAAGGCGGCGATCTGGGGGCAGGCGAGGCGACGGACGGCCCCGAGGCCCTGCAGTTCAGTGAACCCCAGGAATGGGCGCTGGTGCGGGAGCTGCTGAAGCTGGACACGGTGATCGCCGAGGTGGAGCAGGAGCTGCTGCCCAACCGGCTCTGCGGCTATCTATTCGAGCTCAGCCAGGTGTTCAACCGCTTCTACGACCAGGTGCCGGTGCTCAAGGCCGAACCCGCCGCCCGCCGCTCGCGCCTGGCCCTGTGCCGCCTCACCGCCGACACCCTCAAGCTGGGCTTGGGCCTGTTGGGGATCCCGACGCTGGAGCGGATGTGAGGGGGCGAGCTGATCGGGTGTGACGGGGGCGGCTTCAAGCAAGGCCTGGTGCCGGTGGGGCTGCAGCCTGCTTGCGCCCACGCCGCGAGGGTTGCCCAGCGGCGGCTTCTGCCTGGCGGGCCGCCCGGATCCTGGCGATCCCGCTCACCAGCTTGCTGCGTGTCAGCGGCTTCTTGATGAACGAGCTGGCGTTGGCGTCGATCTCCTGCACCAGGGTGAGCTGCCGCTTTCGTTGCTGACCGTCCAAATTTCGCCATCACCACGCTGCAAGGCATCGTGTGCAACTGGGATCAGGATGTCATCAACCCCAAGAGTTATGACAGTCAATACGCCGCCCAGTTGTATCAAAATTGGGCTTATTCTTGCGATCCGGCGACGAAAAAGCTCGGCGTGAGATTGGGAGAATTGCTTCTTGGGGCTCTGTGGGAGAATCTCATGAGGGCTTCTTTAGGGTTACTCAGAGGCTTGAAGTGGTCAGTGCTGCTGAGTTGATGCTGGACCTGGCTACGAGGTCTTGGGTATTGCGGGGAGCGGGTCAAAACGTGCCCTGCGACACCGAGCGGGCCGCCATCCAGGGCTTTGTCGGCGAATCAGAACAGGGAATCCGCACCAATTGGGCTTTTGGGGTGAAAAGGCAGCGGTGGTGGGGCTGATTTTCCGGCATGATTCGTTTGATTGGGTGTCATACTGCTTCGTCATGAGCCTTTGCCAGTCGTCCTTCGCCCCAAGGCCCAAGCTGGCCCTCGGGGCTGTTGCTGCCCTGTGCGCGATCAGCCTCTGCCCAGGAGAGGCCAAGGCCATTCTCACTTACAACATTTTTGAATCGGGCGGCAATGTTGTTGTTCAAGCTAATGGCAGTCTGAATCTTGCTGGCGCAAGCTCGCTGGGTGAAGCAAAATGCAACGTTAATGGAGTGATAATTTCTGCATCGGCAATTCTTTGTACCGGTAGCGGCAGCAGAAACTTCAGTAAATGGGCCATCTCGGGTCCTAATGCATTTAATGGCACCGTGTCCAGGTCCGGCGGAGCAAGCGTTTTGGGGGTCCCGACGCAGTTATTCTCTGAGGTCAATGCCCAAGGATTTATTGGTATTGACAAGTTCTACGACTCGGGTACTCCAATCATCAGCAGCGCCACATTCAGTGGCTACACGCTCTCGACCATCGGCTTCACCCAGAGTTCTGGCCTACTCGGCACCTGGACCCTGAACGGCACCAGTGAGTCAATCCAGATTGTCCTTGGCGATTCAACCGCTGTGCCTGGCCCCCTACCCCTGTTCGGCGCCGCTGCCGCCTTCGGCTGGAGCCGCAAGTTGCGCAGGCGCATCGCCACTCCTTTGATCACGCCGCCCCAAGACTGATTGCGACCCTGACTCCCATCCAGGCCCTGCCATCGGCGGGGCTTTTTTGTGGCCGCTTTGAGCGGCGATTCCTGCTCTGCGTTCTGCCCCCTGAGTTTCGCCATGCCGCCCAGCTCTGAATTCTCCCGCTCCGGCACTCCCGTGCTCCTCTCCGCCCCGGGATTGAGTGTGGTGGCGCTGGTGTTGTTTGTGCTGTTCGCCACGCTGGTGGCGGGTGCTTTTTGGCCGGTGCAGTTGCTCAACCCGCTCTGGCAGCTGCGCTTGGCCGGCAGCCTGGTCGATGGCGCTCCCTTTGCCCTGCTGGGGCTGGCCCTGTTGCAGATCGCTGTGGAGCTGGGGCCCCATGATCCGCTGCTGCTACGCCGCCAGCGGCTCTGCAGCCAGCTGGCGGTGGCGGTCGCCCTGGGCTTTCTGCTGCTGATGCCGTTGCAGGGGGTGGCGGGGCTGCAGCAGAGCCGCTCAACCACCAGCGCCCAGAGTTCCCGTATCCAGGCCGCCGAACGGCGATTGGTGGCGTTGCGCCAGGCGGTGGCCAGCGCCAACAGCAACGAGGAGATCAACCAACGGTTGCAGCGCCTCCAGGGCCCGGTGCTCGGTCCCGCCGATCTGGCCCAGCCCCTGCCCTTGCTCAAGGCCCAAGTGGGCGTCGCCCTCGATCAGGCGGCCCAGCAGATCGCCCGCGAACGCCAGGCCACACCTCCGGCCGATCCCTGGCGCCTGTTGCCGGAGCTGCTGCGCAACGGCATCGCCTGTCTGGCGTTGGCCCTGGGCTTTGCGGCTCTGGCGGTGCGGCCCGGCTCCGAGGTTTCGTTGCTGCAGGAGTGGCAGGGGGGCTGGGGCCGGTGGCAGCGGCGCCTACGCAAACGTCGGGCCTCGCGTCTGGGCGGCACGTCTGATGCGGAGTACATCCGCCAGCTCCGTGGTGAGGACGATTGAGGGTAAGCCAAGCACAGCTAGGCATGACATGAGAATCCTGCATCGAACAGAGCTATATCAGGCGTTGCGGAAATCTTGAAATCCGGGGTTGGTCGTGTTTTTAATCATTAATGGCCTGCAGTAAGCCTCCAATCACACCGTCTAATAGGGTCAACATCTGACGCGTTCAATCCTGCGACAAGGCGCGGCCCCGTTCGGGCCTTCAGGTTTGCCATCGAGCCGATCAAGCCGTGAATGATCCTGGCTTGCTGGCTCGGGTCAATTCTTGGCTCCGGCCAGCCCATGGACCCGGATCAAAGGGGCACTGAGACTCTTTGCCTATCCGTCAATGGCCATTGCTCTGTGGGGAGTTGTGCAGGCCTCCCTTGGTTGCCACCAGATTCGCCCCAGCGGCCTTAGCCGTCAGCGTTCCGATCGGTCGGCAGACTGCAGAGCGTGGGGCTGGGGCTCACGCTGGCGCCTGGTCTGGCCCGCAACTTAGCGTCGGGGCATGGACAGATCCGTTGCTCCCCAGGCGGCCCAACTGCTGCCCGACGCCGCAGCTGCGCCGCCGCCGGCCCGCCCCGAGGTGGAAAGCCTTCGCGCCTACAGCGCACCGCTGGAAGGGCGGCGCGGCTTGCTGCGGTTGGATTTCAACGAGAACACCGTGGGGCCGAGCCCGAAGGTGGTGGAGGCGATCCGGGCGATTCCGGCGGAGCAGTACGCCGTCTACCCCGAATACGACGGCCTGCGCGAGGCGGTGGTGGCTGCGTTGGGCGGCTTCCCGGGCCTCAGCGCCGACCATATCGGCCTGTTCAACGGGGTCGATGCCGCCATCCATGCGGTGTTCCACGCCTATGGCGATCGGGGCGATCGGCTGCTGACCACCAGTCCCACCTTCGGCTACTACGACCCCTGCGCCCGCATGCAGGGCATGACGATCGAGGCCATTCCTTATCTGCTGCCCGGTTTCGACTTTCCGTTGGCGGCGATCCGCGCCGCCCTGGCCGCGCCCCAGCCACCGAAGCTGCTGCTGCTCTGCAATCCCAACAACCCCACCGGCACCCGCCTGGCGGCCGAACAGGTGCTGGACCTGGCCGCCGCGGCACCGCGGACGCTGGTGGTGGTCGATGAGCTGTATGAGGCCTTCACCGGCGACAGCGTGCTGCCGCTGCTGGCCGAGCGGGCCAGGGAGGTAGCCGCGCAGGTCCCAGCCGTTGGCGCTGCCATCGCTGAGACCACGCCACCGGAAGCCGCCGATCCCTTCGCCGCTTTCCCCAACCTGCTGGTGCTGCGCTCGTTGGCCAAGACCGCCGGCCTGGCTGGGCTGCGCATCGGCTTCGCGATCGGTTCGCCGGCGCTGGTGGATCGGGTCAGCCGGGTCACCGGTCCCTATGACATCAACAGCTTCGCGGTGTCGGCCGCCTTCGCCGCCCTTGAGGATCAGGCCTATGTGGATGCCTATGTGGCCGAGGTGTTGCGCGCCCGCGACTGGCTGGCGTTGCAGTTGCAGGCCGCTGCTGTGCGCCATCACCTGGCTGGCGGCAACTACCTGTTGATCTGGCCCAAGGCCGATCCGGCGCTGGTGGAGGCACGACTGCGCGATGAGGCCGGCATCCTGGTGCGCTCCATGGCCGGCAAGCCCCTGATCGATGGCTGTCTGCGGGTGAGCCTCGGCACCCTTGAGCAGATGGAGCGGTTCTGGGAGGCCTGGCGTGTCATTGAGGCTTGAGGGACGGTCAGGTTCTGATCCACCGTTCCGCTGCCGTTGGCGAGCTTGTAAGGAGAAGCCTGATGCCCGGCAATCTCAGCCTGGAGATAGTCGAGGCGAGTCATTTGGTTTGGGTTGACCCGGGTCTGCCCGCTTGGACGACCGAAGCAGTGCCCGCCGCCGGTCAGGTGATGGGTCTCCTGCATGCAGGCTCGACCGAGCTTTGACCGGCTTTTCAAACCGAACGCCACAAGCCCCTGCTGCCGCCGCCAGTGTCACGGTGGTTTCACCAATCCGCTCGCGGATCGCCTTTCTTCCTTTTCGGCCTCTCTGGAACTAGATGGGTGTAGCAGGAAACCTGTTCATCACGCCAAGACCTAAATATTCCCCAATGGAGCGAATGCCATTCACCTTGAATTCAAGGTCTTCATCGCTGAGGCCAAATAGCTGCCGAAGCGAAATCATCCTGCCAGTTGACAGGCTCATTTTACTCCGAACATGCCTCACTCAAGGGGGTTGCTGATATTTCATGGGTACCCTGTATTCAGTTCCGGAGTATGGACTTACTTGTTGTCAGAGACAGCCGCTTGACGGGTGTACAAATCGTTCATGGCACCTGTTGATTGGAAGCTCCGGCAAAGTGCCAGCTTCTCCTGCAGAGCCCTGATCCAGAGTGCCCTGCAGGTATCGCTGTAGATGTCATCTTCACCAGCTGGCAGAAGTTGACAGCGCCCGCCTTGTCTCAGCAAACGGGACCATGCCTGATAGGCCGAACCGGGCTCGGTGAAGAAGGCGAGCACCGCCGCGGAGCAGGGCCTTGCCACATAGGTTGTGCGCAACCTTCTCTCTTTGCCCCAGAAAGCGGTCCAGTGACTGCGGGGCAGCGCGCTGGCGGCAGCGGGGTTGTCGTTTCTCGCTCGACCGATATGGTGCAGTTGGTAATTGATCCAGTTGTAGAGGCGGCTACGCCGAAGCCAGTTTCCCAGCTTCCGTAACAGCGAGGGCGGCGTCGGCTCTGCGGGCAGCTTGTTGTCGGGATCGACAGTCCCAGGCTTCTTAGGATTGAGCAGAAACAGAAACTCCACCTGCTCTCCCTGAGACTCCAGTTGGCGGGCAATCTCCAGTGCCACAATGCCTCCGAACCCCTGCCCACCAAGGCGGTAGGGTCCGAAGGCCTGAAGCTGGCGAATAGCCACCACGTGGGTTCGAGCCAGATCGGCTACGGACCGGGCATTGAGGAACTGGGACTCCTGCGCCCAGTGCACTATGCCGTAGAGCGGGCACGGAATCGTCCAGCGCCCCCGGCTTGCCATCCTCAAGTCGGCATCGCTGAAATACAGAGGGCGTTCATTGGCCTCCTGGTGCAGGGGAAAGATGAAATTGGGCAAGGAGGATTGCGTGCCCTCGCTATCTATAAGTCTTGCCAGCTGTTCGAGCTGAAGATGCTCAAAAAATTTGCCGATTGAAACCGAAACGCCGAAATCGCGTTCAACTCGCGCCAGCACGCGCATGGCACCCAGTGAATCACCACCAATACCGAGGAAGTGATCGCTGTTAGATACTGGTGAGATCTCCAGGGTGTCCTGCCAGATCGTTATCAACTTAGCCTCTGTTGGGGTGGGTTCGCGCGGGAGTACTGCCTGCTGCGCTACTGCTCTCGATATCAACGCTTCCTGGCGGATCCGCCCGTAGTCGATCTTGTTGTTCGGCAAACGCGGCAACTCTGGAAGGAACTGCAGATGCTCGGGAATCATCTGGGGCCGCAGGCGCGAGCTTAGCCAGGCCTGCAACTCTTCCCGATCGGCGTTGGACCCTCTTGCGGCCACCACGACGGCTACGACAGCCCGGGTATTGTTTGATTTGGTGAACCAGGTTACCGCGGCCTCAAACACATCAGGGTGTGCCAGCAATGCCGCGCGGACCTCCCCGGGCTCGACCCTCAGGCCCCTGACTTTAAACTGGTCATCAATCCGCCCAAAGTACAGCAGTTCTCCATCATTGCGCCACGCGGCGATATCACCGGTTCGGTAAGCTCTGCCCACCCCGGCGAGTTGAACGAACGCGCGGGCATTCAATTCTGGGTCATGGCGGTAGCCGCGAGCTACCGCTGCGCCGGCGATCAATAACTCGCCGATCTCATCCTGTGCAACCGGTTGGCCCTCTGGATCCAGGATCACACAGTGCGCGTTGTTTAGCGGGCGCCCAATGGGGGCCGACAGGCCCGGTTCATAACCTTCGCCTAGGAGATCTGGGGTGAGTCGACAGGCAGTGGCGTAAACCGTGGCCTCGGTCGGGCCATACATGTTCCAGACCTCTTCCGCCAGCGGAATAATCTGTGAAGCCAACTCATTGCTGATGGCCTCACCCGTGGTCATCGCGACCCGCAGCTTTGGCAACTGAGTATGTTCTGCGACTAGCAGAGACCAGATTGTCGCCACCGCCTGGAAAACGGTTACCTTGTGCTCCCGCATCGTGGTGGCCAGACGCTCTGGCGACTGCAACAGGTCTTGATCGCGCAACAAAACCGTGCCACCGGTGATCAGCGGGATAAAAAGTTCAGCGATGGAAATGTCAAAGCCTATGGTCGTGACGGCGAGGAAACAATCCGACTCGCTAAACCCGATCAGTTCGCGGATGGCGCAAAGAAAGCTGACTAGGGAATGGTGCTCCACTTCCACACCCTTGGGCGTGCCACTGCTGCCGGAGGTGAACATCACGTAGGCCAAGTGGTCACCTGCCAGCTGCAACGGCATGGTGTTCACAATGGTGCCGAAGGTCAACAGGCGGCGCAGGTCGACGAAGTCAGGCACGGTACGCCGCGCATATTTCGAACCCAAGCCTCCCGGGCTTCCCATCAATTCGGGATGCGTGAGAACGATCCCGCACCCGGCGATCTCCAGTATTCGGAGATAACGGTCGGGCGGGTCGTTGGCATCCAGCGGCAGGTAGGCGCAACCCGCCTGCCAGATCCCAAGTATCGCGGCGAGCATGTCCACCGAGCGGGTGGTGAGAACACCGATCACCTGCCCCTGTGTAACCAGCGGCGATAGGTAGTTAGCGACCGCCAGGGCCCTTGCCCACAGTTCCCGGTAGGTCACCGTCTCATCCTCGGCAATCACTGCAATGCGGTCGCCGCAGTTACGGATCTGCCGATAAACAAGCGAAAGTACGGTCTCGCTGTTCATCATGCTGATGTATCACTCCTTCTCTGCAGCACCACGCTGAAGTCAAGGGCAGGTTCCCAGTGATAAGCCCCGCGCACAGCAAGGCCGTCTGCCACGCCTTGCAACCGGTAGCGGGTAGCCATCTGCCACAAAAATACAACGCACAGACGGATCGAGATATCCGCAAGGGGGCAGATATGGTGATCCAGCCCGAAAGGCGCAAACTGATCCCGTCCGTAGCTCTCACGCATGAACCGCTCCGGATTGAATTCAAATGGCTTTACAAATGTTGCAGGCTCATGATGGGCCTCCCACAGGCACAGGCGGACATAGGTGTCCCTGGGAATCAGGTAGCCCTCAAACAGCAAGTCGCGTTCAACGATACGGGTCAATCGCTCACTCTTGTCCGTGCGCAGGGTTTCAAGCACAAAGGCGTATGCAAAGGAGTCCTGTCTCTTTGCCTGTTCGTTACTTTCACTGGCTAGGCGATCGAGGTGGTGAGGGTGGGCGGCCCCATAACGGCTGAGCCAGCGCAGCAGTCCGGCGAGGTCGTAGCGCCCCATCTCCACCATGTAGATCAGGTTGCCCAGCAGAGTGTCGTCCAGCACGTGGTTCGCGGCGAGCTTGCCGGCGATTGAGTTGTCAAAGTGTCTCTTCTCTTTGTCGTCGCTGTCATTCATGAAATCGAGAAGGGCCTTGCGAATCTCGGCAAAGGCAATGGTCTGTTGCGTTCCAATATTCCATACCAGGCCAAACGGGCCGAGCTTCTTGTAACCGCGCAGCAAGGTTTTGAACAGCGGCTGGCCAGTGCCGACGCCGAAGAAGACCCTGATAAGACTGGCGGTGGCGATTTCGTTCAGGGTGTCGATATAGGAATGGGCGGAATCGTGCTCCTGACCAGTAGAGCCCTCGTACCTGGCCAGCGCTTCTGAAACGATGTCGTGTAGGGCCTGATCTTCAAGGAAAAGTGTATCGAACTCGATGCCTGAAAGCAGCGCCTTGCGGTATTTGCGATGGATTTCCCCCTCCATCCTGCGCAGCGCCCCACCGGGTACCATGGGCTCCAGGTCATGCATATACCCGTGCAGGTTTTTCGTATGGGCCTGTAGGAACCGGCGGCAGCGGGCCAGGCCGATGATGCAGACCCAGGATCGCTCTGTGCCCTGGCCACTGAACACGGGACCCAGTTGAGTCGCCTGGTGCAGCAGGTAATAACGATCTTCCCTTTCCAGCTCCTCAATATTTCCAGCATCTCCCGGGGGCGGGCGCCGCCGCAGGCATGCGGCCTTGAGCCGCGTATAAGAAAACCTTGGCGTGCTTGATTGACTCACTTTCATTTCACCCATGGGACTGAGTGTAACAACACCTGCCCCCAGTAAGCTGTTTATAACATGCTTGATGATGACTTGGCGCGTAGGCCACGGCGTGCCAACCGAAGCTCTGGGCTTGAAGCTGGGTGCTGAGTGATGTTTCATGGTGGCCTTGTGAGAGACCGCTGCTGCATTAAGGGATGGCACTGGATCGGCGACACTCCCTGCGGGCTCAGGCTGTGCGGATTATGGCGTCCAGTAACTGTCGCCATGAGACGCTGGGCTGCTGCTTCGGGGTGAAGATTAGTTGAGGCAGGGGTTCACTCTCGGATTCCAGGCCGCCGTCGTCTAGCAGATGGCCGAGATCCCGGTTGAGGGTCGCGAGGAGACGCTCGGACAGTGGCTGCCGAAGGGTTACGTGGATACTGGAGCCGCGGCGGCGACAGGAGGCCACAGTCCGGTGGAAATCGGCGATATGATCCGCCGCTGTATCTACTGCATTGGCTGTGGTGAAGAGCTGCAGATCCGATTCCGTGATGAAGCCGTTTTCGAGCAGATCGCTGACCACGAATCGTTCCCACTTCTGCCAGTAGTTGCCGCCAGGGTGGTCCATCAGTACCAGCGGAACGATCGGCGACTTTCCCGACTGCATCAGGGTGAGCACCTCATAGGTTTCGTCGAGCGTCCCGAAGCCCCCAGGGAAGACAATGAAAGCGTTGGTTTCCTTGGCTAGGCCAATCTTCCGAGCAAAAAAGTACTTGTAGTTGATTAGCTTGGAGTCACCCCGGATCGTTTCATTCGTATGGTTTTCGAATGGTAGGTCAATGCGCAGACCGAAACTGTTGGCAGCTCCAGCCCCCTGCTGGGCGGCTGCCATGATACCGCCACCGCCGCCGGTGATCACCATGAAGCCGCGGCGCACCAGTTCGGCGGCGAGAGCTCTGGCCAGTTGGAAGTTCTCATCTTCGGCTACGACTCGCACGCCACCGAAGAAGGTGCATTTAGGCCGATTAGAGTAACTCGAGAAGGTTTCTGCCGCCAAGGACATGTCCTGCAGCGTGTCGCTCATCATCCGCAGATCGTCTAGGGACGTACAACTGCGTGCAAGGGCCGAGGCACTGCTGATCATGCTCAGCAGCAGAGCTTCCCGCTGCTCGTCCAGATTGGAATCCTTCCGGTTGCCGATTGCATCGCAAGACAGTTCTGTCGACAACGTCTTCGGGCTACGGGGGAATGCTACACCTGGGCTGCTGTCGGGCCGATCCTCGAATCGAGGTCTTCTCACGATCGTTTTTTGCACCTCACGCGATGCACTGCTCTGGCTACGACGAAGGCGAGCGAGCCCTGTTGTCCCGCTACTGGTTCCCTGTCGCCCGGAGTGTGGATCTGGGGGAGAAGCCGCTGGGCGTCACCCTCCTGGATCGGTCCCTGGTGCTCTGGCGAGCCGGATGTTCCATCCAGGCGGTGGATGATCGGTGCTGCCACCGGGGCGTGTCCTTCCGCTGCGGCTGGGTCGAGGGCGACGAACTGGTTTGTGCCTATCACGGCTGGCGGTTTGATCTCCAGGGCCGCTGCGTAGCGGTCCCGGCACATCCGGAACTGTGCCCGCCGGCGTCGCTGCGGCTGGGCACGCATCCCTGCATCGAGCGCTATGGGCTTCTGTGGACCTCCCTCGGGGACCCCCCCGAGGACTCGCTGCCCTCTTTCCCTGAGGCGTCGGATACCGCCTTTACCTGCTTGGCCCTAGATCCCACTCCGTTCGAAGCCTCCGCTGGGCGCCAACTGGAGGGTTTTCTTGATGTAGCCCACTTCGCTTGGATCCATCACCAAAGTTTCGCCGCCCGCGATAGGCCCGAGGTCCCTGATTATGTCGTGGAAGTGTTGGCTGACGGCCTTCGCTACGACTACAGAAGCACGGTGCCTAACACCACGCCAGACCAGCAACTCTCGGTGCCGCAGGGGTTCCTATGGTCTCGACGCTTCGAGGTGATGCTGCCCTACACGGCGCGGCTGACGGTGACTTTCCCTGGCGGGGGGAGGTTATGCCTGCTCAACGCCTCCCAGCCCATCGGGCCTAGGAGCTGTCGCTCCTTCACCCTCCTGGCCCGCGATTTCGATCACGATCTCGAGGAGGAACAGGTGCTCGCCTTCAACCGACAAATCTTCGCCGAGGATAAGGCCATCCTCGATCGGCATGATCCCCCGTTTCTGCCACTCGATCCTGGCGCCGAGAGGCATGTACCGTCGGATAGGGCCTCCATCGCCTACAGGCAGTGCCTGCGTGCGATGGGGCTCGAGAGGGCATGAGGGGAAGCCCAACGTTGACGCGGCTCTACCCAGCAGCATGCGGAAGTACCCTCCATAACATGAAAGCGCTTTGTTGGATGCGATGGGATTGCTCCCTTTCAGTGCCGCAATGGGGCGAGCGGAGACGAGCAGCCGAGCACCCTTGGTCGGGCTGGGCCTCGCTCTGGCGAGCGCACTGTTCTTACCCCTCGCCGGGCATGCCGCTGGTCTGAAGAGTGCCCTGAGCTTCCAAGGCACGACTATCAACGCCGACGCAGCGTTGAACAGTGGTGTGCGGCGCATCCCGCCGGACACAATGGGGGCCATTGGCCTGAGCCAATTCCTGGAGACCAGTAACGGCAGCATCAGCGTCTACGACCGCAGCAACGGCAGCCTGGTCAACCGCCAGAACCTGGGGAGTTTCTGGTCGGCGGTGAACCCGAATCTGACCGGTAGCGGCGGCGATCAGCGTGTGTTGTTTGACCATTACAGCAATCGTTGGATCGTCATCGGTTTCGGCGCAACCCGCAACACGATCAATATCGCCGTTTCCAGCACTGCCAATGCCCTCGGTCCCTGGAAGGGGGTAAACCTCAATGTGCTGGCTAGCGGTAATTCGGCTGATTATCCGACTCTGGGGATTGACGAGAGAGGCGTTTATATTGGTACCAACAATTTTAATGGTTCAGGCGTCTTTACGGGATCGTCCCTGATTGTGCTGTCCAAGTCCGATCTCTTTGCCAGCACGCCAGTCGTGAGTGGGGCAACTTTCAATAGCGGTACCGGTTTCACTTTCCAGGGTGCCGTCAACT
>CAIKWV010000053.1 GCA_903831165.1 uncultured cyanobacterium | reverse complement strand
GTTGGACAACGGCTCGGACCCGGGAAACAGCCCAGCTGAAGGACTGGCAAAGTCCGGCTGGGTTTCCAGCCATGGACGTGGAACAGTGTGGCCCTCTGCACTAGGTGGCCCGTGCCCGAGACCAATGCTGGCTCGCCCACCGGTGCTGGGCTGCACAACGGTTCAACCTCTCCCGCCCCCAGCGAAGACGCTCGCCACGAGAGCGCTCTCAGTGAGACGGCCCGCAGCGAAGGTCCCGATCCGTTGCTGGCGATCGCCGAGGCCTTCGCCCTGCCCGGTGCGGCCATCGCCATCAGCCCCCTGGGCCAGGGCAATGTCAACGACACCTACCGGGTCAGCCTGCGCTGCCAGGACGGCAGCCTTGCTCAGGTCGTGCTGCAGCGCATCAACACCCGCATCTTCCCCCAGCCCGAGCTGGTGATGGCCAACATCCAGCGGCTGGCCGAGCACGTGCGGGGTCCGGCCGCCGCCGTGCTGGCCGGGCGGCGCTGGCAGGTGCCTGGGGTCCTGACCCTGCGGGAGCAGCCGCAGCGCTGCTGGCTGGAAAGCGACGGTGAGATCTGGCGCGCCATCACCTTCATCGAAGGCTGCCGCAGCTTTGAGGTGCTCAAGGATCGGGCCCAGGCCAGGGAGCTGGGGCGGGGCCTGGGCACCTTCCATGCCCTGATCAGTGATCTACCGGCCGATCAGCTCGCCGACACCCTCAAGGGCTTTCACATCACGCCGGGCTATCTGGCCGAGTTCGAGCGGGCCCTGCGCACCACCACCGTGCCCCTGACCCCCCAGGCGGCCCATTGCATCGCCTTCATCCGCGACCGACAGCGCCTGGCCTTCGTGCTGGAGGATGCCAAGGCGGCGGGTCGGCTGCCTTTGCGGCCGATCCACGGCGATCCCAAGCTCAACAATGTGATGTTCGATGTCGCCACCGGCGAGGCCCTGGCCCTGGTGGATCTCGACACGATCAAGCCAGGCCTGATCCACTACGACATCGGCGACTGCCTGCGCTCCGGCTGCAATCGTCTCGGTGAGGAGACGGCCGACTGGCGTTCGGTGCACTTCGATCTGCAGCTGTGTGAGGCCATCCTCGAGGGCTATCTGGGCCAGGCCCGGGGCTTCCTGACCGACGCCGACTACGACCATCTCTTCGATGCGATCCGCCTGATTCCCTTCGAGCTGGGACTGCGCTTCTTCAGCGATCACCTGGCGGGCAATCTCTATTTCAAGGTCAACCGACCCGGTCACAATCTGCAGCGCGCCCTGGTGCAATTCCGCCTGACCGAGAGCATCGAGACCCAGCAAACGGCCATCCGCGCCCTGATCGAGCGGCTGCGCTCTGCCCCCTGAACGGAGCGATCCCCATGCACACCGATCAGCGCTTCACGCTCCAGCCGTTTGAACCGCTGCCCCCGTTGACCGCCTTCACCATCAGCGGGGAGATCAGCCGGCGCGGCGAGCGGCTGAAGATTCGCTACGACCTGCAGGGGCCCCTGGAGACGGTGTTGATTGCAGCGCCGGCCGAGCTGCCCTGCCGGCTCGATGAGCTCTGGCAGACCACCTGCTTTGAGCTGTTCCTGGCCTGCCCAGGGCAGGAGGCCTACTGGGAGTTCAACCTCTCGCCGGCCGGCCACTGGAACGTCTATCACCTGGAAGGGTATCGCCGCGGCCTGGCAGCCGAACCGGCTTACCAACAGCTGGATCTGCAGGTGACGCTTGATCCCCGGGAGCTGCGGCTGGTGCTGGAGGCCGACCTGCCCCCCCGTCTCGCGGCGGACCAGCCCCTGCAGGCGGCGATCACGGCGGTGATCCAGCTGCGCTCGGGCATGGTGAGCTACTGGGCCCTGGCCCATGGCGGCCCGGAGGCCGATTTCCATCGCCGCGACGGCTTCCGGCTCAGCCTTTGAAGCGCTGGTCCTGGAACCAATCCTTCAAGGGTTGCCGTAGGTCACCTGGCAGACGGCATTGAGCCGCTGGGCCTCGACAGGCGTCACCGGGGGCTGATCCGCCAGCAGGCCGGCCTGGCAGTCGGCCCGGCCGCCGCTGAAGGGCTGTCCCGCGGCGGCGTATTGGAAGCGCACCCCCATCGGCCGGATCGGCTGCAGGCTGGCCAGGTCGAGCCGTTCGCCCCCGCCCGGCACCCCGATCACGGTGCTGCCGCTGGCCAGGGCGGCCTGGACCAGGGCGGTGATCGTGGCGGCTGGCGCCAGGCTGGTGAGGCCCCAGCGGCTTGCACTGGGCCCCCACCAGCTCCAGACCTCGGGATGGACCCGGTACCAGCCATAAACCCAGGGTCGGCTGTCCCAAAAGTTGGCGCCGGGGCGCTTCAGCCAGGCGGGGGGTGCTGCCGGGTTGTTGGCCGGAGTTGCGGGCGTGACCGTGGCGTTGGCTGTGGTCGAGGCGCGCGCAGCCGCACCGGGATCAGCCGCCGTGCCCGCGGCCAGGCCGATCGCCCCCAGGACCGGCAGGATCCCCAGCCCCAGGGCAAGCGTCAGCGGCAACGGGCGTCGGGAGATCGGGGTCAAGACCAAGCAGGCGGCAGCTGGCCTCTTGCTAGCCAGATCCGCTGCCAGGGGCCAGGTCTTCCCCCCAGATCGGCGGCTCCCGATCCAGCAGCTTCCGAACCGAGGGGCCAACCGCTCCGATGCCTCCATCGATCGGAGGCCAGGGACCCAAAGGGGGCTCAGCGCCGCCACGGCCCTGGCGGACAGCGACGATCAGCTGCCGGGCCGGTGCAGGTCAAAGCGGTCCAGCTCCATCACCTTCACCCACGCCTGCACGAAGTCGTGGACGAAGCGCTCGCCGCCGTCCGCCTGGGCATAGACCTCGACGATCGCCCGCAGCTGGCTGTTGGAGCCAAAGACGAGATCAGCCCGGCTCGCCGTCCAGCGCAAGCTGCCGTCAGTCCGGCTGCGGCCTTCGTAGGTGGTCGCGCCGGGGACCGGTCCCCAGACCGTGCCCATGTCGAGCAGGTTGACGAAGAAATCCGTGCTCAACACGCCGACACGATCGCTGAACACGCCAAGACGGCTGCCGCCGCTGTTGGCCCCCAGCACCCGCAGGCCCCCCACCAGCACCGTCAGTTCGGGGGCGCTCAAGCCCAGCTGCTGGGCCCGATCCAGCAACAATTCCTCGGCGCGGAGCGGTAGATCGGCCCGCTGCCAATTGCGGAAGCCATCGGCCAGGGGCTTGAGCACATTGAAGCCGGCGGCATCGGTTTGCTCCGCGCTGGCATCGCTGCGCCCGGGCCGGAAGGGAACGCTGACCTGCTGACCGCTGGCGGCGGCAGCCTGCTCCACGGCCGCACCCCCGGCCAGGACGATCAGATCGGCCAGGGAGATGCGTTTGCCGTCAGTGCGGTGGCTGTTGAAGGCCGTCTGCACAGTCTCCAGTTGTTCCAGCACCCGGGAGAGTTGCTCGGGGTCGTTCACCTCCCAGCTGCGTTGGGGCTGCAGCCGCAGGCGGGCGCCATTGGCGCCGCCGCGTTTGTCCGAGCCCCGGAAGCTGGAGGCCGACGCCCAGGCGGTGGCCACGAGCTCGCTCACCGTCAGACCCGTGGCCAGGATCTGCTGTTTCAACGCCGGCAGATCGGCGGCCTCCACCAGCGGATGGTCGACGGCCGGCAGCGGATCCTGCCAAAGGAACACTTCGGCAGGCACCTCGGGCCCGAGGTACAGCGAACGGGGGCCCAGGTCGCGGTGGGTCAGCTTGAACCAGGCCCGGGCGAAGCAATCGGCGAAGGCCTGTTGATCGTCATGGAAGCGCCGGGCGATCGGCTCCAGGATCGGGTCATGGCGCAGGGAGAGATCGGCCGTGGTCATGATCGGCGCCGCTTGCAATCCCGGCACGTGGGCATCGGGAATCAGATGCTCCGGTTTCACGTCCTTCGCCACCCATTGCCAGGCGCCTGCCGGGCTCTTGGTGAGCTCCCACTCGTAGGTAAAAAGCATCTCGAAGTAGCCCTGGTCCCAGCGGGTGGGGTTGGGCTTCCAAGCCCCTTCGATGCCGCTGGTGATCGTGTGCTCGGCCTTGCCACTGCCAAAACGGTTCACCCAGCCCAACCCCTGGTCCTCCAGCGGTGCCCCCTCCGGTTCGGCCTCCAGGTTGCTGGCGGGGGCGGCACCGTGGCATTTGCCGAAGGTGTGGCCGCCCGCGACCAGGGCCACGGTTTCCTCCACGGTCATGCCCATGCGGGCGAAGGTATCGCGCACATCGCAGCCGGAGGCCACCGGGTCCGGATGGCCATGGGGCCCCTCGGGGTTGACATAGATCAATCCCATTTCGACCGCCGCCAGCGGTTGCTCGAGCGCACCGTCGTCGGTGTGGCGTTGATCACCGAGCCAGGTGGTCTCCCGACCCCAGAACACCTCCTGCTGCGGCTCCCAGATGTCGGTGCGACCAGCGGCGAAACCAAGGGTGCGGAAGCCCATCGACTCCAGGGCCACGGTGCCGGCCAGCACGATCAGATCGGCCCAGGAGATGCGGTTGCCGTAGCGCTGCTTGAGCGGCCAGAGCAGCCGCCGCGCCTTGTCGAGGTTGGTGTTGTCGGGCCAGCTGTTGAGCGGCGCAAAGCGCTGGTTGCCATGGCCGGAGCCGCCGCGGCCATCGGCCAGCCGATAGGTACCGGCGCTGTGCCAGGCCAGGCGGATGAACAGGGCGCCGTAATGGCCCCAGTCCGCCGGCCACCAGTCCTGGGACTCGGTCATCAGCGCCCGCAGATCGGCCTTGAGGGCGTCGTAGTCGAGCCCGGCGAAGGCTTCGGCGTAATCGAAGCCAGCCCCCAGGGGATTGGAGGCGGGATGGTGCTGATGCAGCAGGCCGAGCTGGATCTGATCCGGCCACCACTGTTGGTTTGAGGTGCCGCCGGCTGGGGTCACGGCGCCCACGTGACCACGGAACGGGCACTTCAATTCAGACATTCAGCAGACGTCCGCATGAACGGACAATGGTGTTGTCATCACTATGGTCGGCCCCTCTGAGAGCGGCAAGTTTCCTAACTTCGACCGTCTGACGCACCGCTTGATTTCAGGGCTCTCCCTGTTCACCGCTCACCCTTTTGGCCTCCCGACCAGTTGCTCTGGCAGGGCGCAATCCTCTCCCGAGCCAGCGATCGGGGCCAGGCGGACCGTTGAGCGTGGGGCCACCCCGTGACCATGGGGCCACCGCCAGTTCAGCCGCGCTTCGGCCAACCATCGGCGACCTCAGGCCCCACCGGGGCGTTCCCCTAAAGCCGTTGTTGCCTTAGTAGCTTCAAGACAGCCCGCTGCGAGGGCGCGGCTCCACAAACCTGTGGCGCTGACGTGGACAACAGGGCCATCGTGGACTCGGATCAGCACCTGGTTGTTCAGCACCTGATGTTCAGCCCCCTCCCGCCGGTTCGCTGAACAGCGCTCCTCACGCCCCTCAATCAAAGACTGGAGCCTCAGCCCTCATCGTTGCCAGGCCATCGAGCGGATTCGGCCGAAACCGATTCTGCGGTACAAAACGATATTTTTTCAGCGGCTTCCTAAAGTTCTGAGCTACCGCAAGCTGCAGAGCCGTGTCCGCCCTGCATCCCTGGCCTGGCTTCTGGCGGCTGGCCTTGCTGGCTGGAGCCGTCGCCCTCTCGCCTGAGGCCGGGGCCGCAGGCCTGGCCTGGCCGGAACTGCAGGCCGCCTTCGAGCAACGGGGCTTCGCGGTGCAGCTCAGCGCGTTGCCGGGCAGTGGCTCGGTGCCGGCCAGCGGCGCTGCCGCTCCGTTTCGCCATCCCCGCTGCGACGAACCGAATCTGTTCGGGCTGTATCTGCGCAACCGCAGGCTGATCGTGATCTGCCCTCGCGGCAACCGGAGCGAGACGCTGATGCATGAGGGCTGGCATGCCATTCAGGATCGCTGCCTGCAGGGAGCTCCCTGGCTCAGCCCGGAGCAGTTGCTGCGCAGCCTGAGCCGCAGAGAACGGCGGGAAGTGGATGTCTTCTACAGCGGCAGCACCTGGCAGCGGGAGGCGGAGGCCCGGGTGATGGCCAGACAGCCCAGCGAGGTCTATTTCGGCTGGGTCGACCGGTTCTGCGGCCGGGCCGCCGCCCCGTCGCCCCGACCAGCGCCGGGGGTTTCCGCTGGTGCAGCCCCGCCCGGCATCACCTGGAACTGAGCCGCCAGCCAGTCGCGGCGGCAAAAGCTGCAGTGGCCCCAGCGGGCCATTTCTCCGGCCGGAGCCGGTCGCCGGCAGTCGGGGCAGTCCGCCTGGCCATGGACATCGATGCGGCAGGGATGACGGGCCCAGATTTCGGCCTCCAGGCTGCTACCGGCGGCCGGCATAACGCTGGCGTAGTGCTGCTGCAGCCGCAGATCGCGCACCGTGAAACCGGCTCCCCGCAGGGCCCCCAGCAACTGATGCCGGTGGTACTGCAGGGCCTGCAACCAGGGGCCAGGGGCGGCTCCCACCGTGAGCAGCCCCCCCTGCAGCTGTAAGGGCCGGCAATGGGCCGCGAGCTGGGGGCCGGCGATCTTTGGCCAGGCCTGCCAGAGGGCCGCCAGATGGCCGTCCCGGCGCCACTCTCGCTGCAGTGTCTCCAGACAGCTGGCCACTGGGCTGGCGGGGGGTTTGGGTGCCGCGATCAGCAGCGACAGATTGCCGATGCGCAGGGTTTGCTGACGGGGGGCCTTGGCCATGGCGCCAAGCTAGGTCGGGCCGCCAGGGGGAAGTGCGGCAATCCGGTGTTCGCGCTGGCGGTCCGGATGCGCCGAGGTCGCTACTGTCTGAACTCGCCCCAGCCGCCATTTCATGGGCTTCTTCGATCGGCTCAGCCGCCTGCTTCGCGCCAACCTCAACGACCTGGTGAGCAAGGCGGAGGATCCGGCCAAGATCCTCGATCAGTCCGTGGCCGACATGCAGGCCGACCTGGTCAAGCTGCGCCAGGCCGTCGCCACCGCCATCGCCAGCCAGAAGCGGCTGCAGAACCAGGCCGACCAGGCCTCCTCCCAGGACCGCTACTGGATGGGCAAGGCCGAGCTCGCCCTCAAGGAAAACCGCGAAGACCTGGCCCGCGAAGCCCTCACCCGCCGCAAGACCTACTCCGAGACGGCCACCGCCCTCAACACCCAGATCGCCGGCCAGGCCGGCCAGGTGGACACCCTCAAGAACAGCCTTCGGGCGCTGGAGGGCAAGATCGCCGAGGCCAAGACCAAAAAGGACATGCTCAAGGCCCGCCAGCAGGCGGCCCAGGCCCAGGAGCAGTTGCAGAACGCCGTCGGCAATCTCGGCACCAACAGCTCGATGGCGGCCTTCGACCAGATGGAGGAGAAGGTGCTGGCGATGGAGGCCCGCAGCCAGGCGGCCGCCGAGCTGGCCGGGGCGGATCTGGAAAGCCAGTTCGCCGCCCTCGAGGGCAGCAGTGTCGACGAGGAGCTGGCCTCCCTGAAGAACCGCATGGAGGGGGGCAGCACGCCGATCTCCCTGCCGGCGGCCAACGGACCGGTGCCCCAGCTGGAGGCGGTGCAGGTGGCCGAAGTGGACGCCGAACTCGAGCAGCTCAAGCGTTCGATCGACAAGCTCTGAGGCCTCGGGGCCGACGCCGGTGGGTCCTCCCTGACGGCGCTTTACACGGCATCGCCAGCGGTTGATAGGCCGTTGGTTCGGTGCCGGCGCCCATGCTTCTGCGGCCCCATGGGGGCCGGGTTCCCCGCCGATCACCAGGGACAACGTCCTGGGGCATCGCCATCTGCCCGCCCAGCCCAGGGGCCGCCCCATCGGCCGGTGAAGCGGAATCCATACAATCGGG
>CAIKWV010000052.1 GCA_903831165.1 uncultured cyanobacterium | reverse complement strand
GCTGGTCGGCTGGCTGGAGCGATCCAATCCAGCCGAGGCCCAGGAATGCCCCAGCAGCGATGGCGTCCTCCTGGTGCAGCGCGACGGCGATCAACTCATTTTTGAGCTGAACGGGACTCGCTGTCAGGGAACTCCCTACAACCTGGAGCAAGATCTGTTCTCCCGAAACACGGGGCTTCTCGAGACCACCCGGATGCGACAGGCCGGGGTGATCGTCTGTGGCTGCGGCTCGGTGGGCAGCCTTGCAGCCCTGGAGCTGGCCCGCAGCGGTGCGGGGCGTTTCCTGCTGATCGATCCTGAGCTGCTGGCAATCGAGAACCTCTGCCGACACCAATGCGGCCTGGCCGATGTGGGCCGCCGCAAGGTCGAGGCCGTGGCCGAGCGCATCCACCAGATCAATCCCAGGGCCGAGGTGGAGGTGCAGAGCCTGCCGATCGAGCGACTGGATCCCGCACGAATCGCAGCATTTGTGGAAGGTGCGAATCCACAACAGGAGAGGGGGGAGACCTTGATGCTGGCCTGCGCCGACAGCCGTCGTGCCGATCGCCAGGCGGCTCGCCTGGCGGCGCTCCTGCAGTTGCCGTTTCTGTCCATCGGTCTGTGGGAGAGGGCCTTCGCTGGCGAAATTTTCTATAGCCATCCCGGCGAGCCGATGCCCTGTTACGGCTGTGCCTTTGAGGGAGTGGCGCAGACGATGGGCATCCAGCCGGAACCCCAGCGCCGCTTCTACACCACCGAAGCGGAGCTCGAGAAGCTCGACTTCCAGCCAGGCATTGGCATCGACATCGCCTTCGTCACTCAGATCGGCCTCAAACTCGCCATCGACCTGCTCAACCGGGACAACCCCCAGCATGTGCCCCGACTGCTCGGCAAGCTGAGCCAGTTCACCTTGGTCTGCAATAGCAACGATCCGCGCCTGGGCGGCGAGCGGGCCGAAATCTTCTCCCACCCGCTGCAGGTCACCAGCTCAATCCAGGTGGGCTACGGCCAGGGCTGCCCGCCCTGTCGCTTCGCCCAGTGAGGTACTGGAATGCCCTTCAATGAAAAAGGCGAATTCATCCGCGCTGACACCTCAGCCACGCGACCTGCTCAGCAGCCGACCCAGGCCAAGAGCCAGGCCAATCCTCAGCCGCTGCGAACCGATAACTCGGACTCTGGACTAAGCCGTGAAGACTGGATCCAGATCGGTCAGGGCTTGGGAGCCTTGTTGCTGCTGGCGGGCATGATCTGGTTTGTGGTGGTGTTCCGTGAGTGGATCCTGATCGGCCTGGGTCTGTGGCTCATTTCGAGCCTCCGGGGGATCTTCAACTGAAGAATGGACAAACCATCATCAGGTAGGACAATCCTGAACAGCATGCCAGTACAGTCGGATGTAAGCAGACGCATTGCGGAGTGACGTCAACACCGTTGCAGACATCCATCAGCCTGCTCTCCGCGTGGAACCAACACGTTGGGCTCAGTAGCCTACAAAACTTCGTGCGTTCACCAAATTTTATCCATATAAGCAGCTAGGATTGAAACCCTCAACTCATCCACCTTCATGATTGCCACTGTTTCGACTCTTGACACGATCATCACCGAAGGCGAGTGCGTCTATTCGCTGTGTTGGGATACCGGCGGACCTGGCTCTGGAGCCGGAGTCGAACGTGTTTATCGATTGAACGATCTTTATGCTGTTTGCCTGGATGATGAAGATGAGCATTACGGGCCTTACGGATCCTTGCCTGAGGCAGTCCAAGCGCATGAGCAACTCTGCCAGGTTGGGCCT
>CAIKWV010000051.1 GCA_903831165.1 uncultured cyanobacterium | reverse complement strand
CGACTCAGAGTGGGAGGACTTGCCATCCTTCACATCCCGATTGCAAAAACAAACTATCACTTTGACGCAGTAGAATATCTCAGCCCCGAAACAGCCGGAACCGGCATGGAGATGCACATTCTCCCAAAAGACAACATCCACAAAGCATCAAGACCGTGCGAATACGCCCTAATTTACTCCTTCTGCGAAGGAGGATGCGGATATAGCGCTTATAGCTAATTTATGGTATTTTGCCGTCGTTCTTCGTCTTGGTTCTGGACAGAGATCAGCCTTTTCAATCCTTGGTCGCCAAAAGATCCGTATAAGCCGAGCTGATTGTCGCCTCCCAATAAGCCCTGGAAGTCTCCGCAAGAGACTCCTCCTCCAGAGCAGGCGAAAGTATTGGCAGGGCACGGATAGCCGTTGCCTCCATAGGATAATAGCCTGGCATGTCTAACATGATTTCAGTTGCTCTCAAGCGAAGTGAGGCCACTCGATTAATTGAAATATCAATGCCAATAGCCTCAAAAAACCTACAGGCCAGATAAATCAACAAGTCGAAGGAAGGATGATTCTGGGTGCGAAAGAGTCGCTCCCGACGACAGCCGATGGGCAATATATGGAAAAACACGAATACTGCACTCAGCGTCACGATTGCCGAGTATCTGGAGACTTCTCTGCATGCGTTCGGCATAGCGAAAATCAATGCCACCATGGCGATAAATGCTAAGCACATCGCCCACGCCGAGTCCACTCGTGAAGAACGGGAGCAGCGGTTCTATAGTTTTCCAACGCTCGCCCTCCTTAAACATAGGCCACAAGGCGTCATTATAGATATAGGGAAATGAAAGCAGCAGGCAATCCTTATGACAGTGAGCCAGCAAACCTTCAACCGGTTCGCCAGAAGCAGTACTGCCCACAGAGTGGGTGGAATAGGCGCCCCAAGCAGGCGCTAAAGGCTGGTAGATCAGCACATCAGCGCTGGAGAGTGCCTGCTTGAGGGATGGATCGATCGCGTCGGCAAGCCGGCTTGGCAACAACTAGTTATTAAAGTATTGGTAGCCATTGCATGGCGACAAGCACTCCATAGCCTTGGCAATGATCAGCCCCTGACAATTAGCGAATATAAGAATTTTTTGCCCTGTAATTTTTGACAGCAAATACCAAGAGTTTGACCAAGCAAAGGAGTTGACCCCGCAATCGACATCAAAGGAATCTCAGCAGAGACCTGCAAAAGCCCCAGGGCATCTCAGGCGTTGCAACATTGCGACACGAAGGCTAAGTCGCACCTCGCATCAGGCCTTGATTGACAACGAGTGAAACCGCCACGGATCACCTAAGCATGGGCACACAATATAGCACCGTCTCATAAAAGCAATTTGGATTATGATGACCAACATAAAAAAGATATCCTGGATTAATGGCAGCGATCAACAATGGTATGGTGACAATATCATCAGGCCGGTGGTACAGACAGATAATCAAAGCGGGAGCTAGCTTTGCGATGGCATCGCTTGCTCCCATCAGCGCCTCAACCTCTGATCCCTCAATGTCCATACGAATAAGAGCGAGAGAAGTGAGACCTTCAACGTTGACAAGATCATCAATACTGATCGCCTCTATCGCAACATCTGTATCAGCACAACGCACCCCCAAAACGCGCGCTCCAATCCCCGTACCATGGAGGAAATAGCGACCTGAGCTCTTTAACACGGCCGCCTGCCTCAAGCTCACTGGAGTTTCCTCAACGACAAAATCACGTGGAGCCGAACCAGGATCAAAGGCCAGAACACGACTGAAAGCCGTTGGACAGGAATCGATCAGGGCTTTGATCTCCCCACCATCCGTGGAGCCACAGTCAATAAAAGCAGCAGGAGAATCAATAGAGTTCAAATACCATAAAACCTCAGGATGGAGGTATTGCGGATAATTAGAACAAGGCAATTCTGAGACGATTCCACTGCTGCGGACATTCATTAGTTGCTGAAAAACAAAGGCCGACTGCCGGTCCAAATAAATCGCCTTCGCAGCCCGCATTGCTCCGATCGAGTAGGTGTCGCTGCTTCGGGCTAAAAATTCGGCAAAAGCAGGATGGCTATGCAGCGTCAAATTCAGAACAACCCCAAAATCAGAGGCATTCAGGGTGGACTGACCCTTGGCGATGGCCCCAGAAGGATCAAAGGGAATACAGAGCAGATAGGACGAATCTGCCGGCATTAAAGCATCATCGGAACAACCAAGAAAATGCAGAGTGATGCCAGAGCGATCAGCACATTCCTGAATGCCTGCCACCATTGCGGGACTGACAAGAGAGACATCATCAATGAAAACCCACAAGCCCATAGGCGCTGAGGCATGACCAGCAAGAAGTTCAATGGCTCTCGAGATGAGAGCGCATGAATTACCAGGCGACCAAAAATCGCTATGCATAGGCTGATAGAGGAGCAATGGCTTGTGAGCATTGAGTGCCTCCGCCAGCGTCACCTCACTGATCATGATCATGTCGACTGTTCAGATGTCATGGGCTGAATACGAGCTTTTCGCTTGAAACAGGCTGTAATCCAGGTTCGCATGGCGCCGCAGTTCCTGCTCAGATCCGCTCCCAACACCGCCGCCAAGATCCATTCAAGCCAAGTTGAAGGAACCTGGAACGGGATGGCTGGGCTCCGGCACGGCCCAGCCGGTTCACCGGCCCTGGCCCCAAGCCGGTTCACCGGCCCTGCCCCCAAGCCCATCGATCAGAGCTGGCGATCATGCGCATCCTGCTGATTGACCCGCGTTTCCCCAGGACCTTCTGGAGCTTTGATCGAGCCGTTTCGCTGATGGGCCACAAGGTGTTGCTGCCCCCTCTGGGCCTGATCACGGTGGCCGCCCTGCTGCCCCAGAACTGGCAATTCCGCCTGGTGGACTGCAATGTCCGGGCCGTCACGGAGGCGGACTGGCAGTGGGCGGATCTGGTGATTCTGTCGGCGATGCTGGTGCAGAAACGGGATCTGGCGCATCAGATCAGCCTGGCCAAAGCGCAGGGCTGCCCCGTGGCCGTCGGCGGCCCCTTCGCCAGCTCCAGCCCCGATGCACCTGAACTGAGCCAGGCCGATTACCTGGTGCTCGATGAGGGCGAAATCACCCTGCCGATGCTGGTCGAAGCCCTGCAGAACGGCCAGGCCAAGGGGCGTTTCACGGCGGGCGGCGAGAAGCCCGACCTCACCGCCACACCGGTGCCACGCTTTGATCTGCTGGAGCTGCAGGCCTACGCGATGCTGGCGGTGCAGTTCTCCAGAGGTTGTCCATTTCAGTGTGAATTCTGCGACATCATCGTGCTGTATGGGCGCAAGCCACGCACCAAGACCCCAGACCAGTTGCTGGCCGAACTGGAGGCGATCCGTCACCTCAACTGGCGCGGTGAAATCTTCCTGGTCGATGACAACTTCATCGGCAACAAACGCCATGTCAAACAACTGCTGCCCGCCCTGGCCGCCTGGCAGCATGACCACAGCGATCCCTTTGCCTTCACCACCGAAGCCTCGATTGACCTGGCCGACGACGAGGAGCTGATGGAGCTGATGCGCAAGAGCGGGTTCAACCGGGTGTTCCTGGGCATCGAAACCCCGGATCTCAGCAGCCTGGCCTCGGCCAACAAACATCAGAACACCCGCAGCCCCCTGCTGGAAGCCGTCGATGCCATCACCGCCCAGGGCCTGCTGGTGATGGCGGGCTTCATTCTCGGCTTCGATGGCGAACAACCGGGCGCCGGGCAACGCATCATTGATTTCGTCAACCGAAGCGCCATTCCCCTGGCGATGGTGGGCATCCTGCAGGCCCTGCCCAACACGGCGCTCTGGCATCGCCTGAAGCGGGAAGATCGCCTCTTGCATGTCGAGGCTGATTTTGACACCGGCGTGCAGACCAATCTGCTGAACTTCAGACCCAGCCGCCCGATCGAGGCGATCGCCAGCGAGTTCATCGAGGCCTTTGATGAGCTCTACGAGCCGAGTCAATATCTCGATCGCGTCTATCGGTATTCCACCAAGCTGGGCCGTGATCAAAGCCATCGCCGGCTATCACTCAAGAGTTTCTTTGGCCATCTGAAACGCCCCGGGGCCCTGATCGGCATGCTGCATCTCTTCTGGAATCAGGGGGTACGCCGTCCAACTCGCTGGGGCTTCTGGCGTTATCTGCTGCTCACCGCCATTCAGCGGCCGCGAGTGCTCGATCAATTCCTGTGGATGGCCCTGTTGAATGAGCATTTTCTTGACTATCGCTCCGTAGTCCGCCAGGAGGTGAACAACCAACTGCAATCGAGCCGCACCCAGCTGCGCGCCGAGGTCGCTGCCTAGGATTCGGCCCACCTTGTGCCAACGCCGATCCGATGTCCGCCGACCTGCAGGAGGTTCAACCCGGCCAGAACAGCGCGCTCCAGGACGCCAAGCAGAGCGAAAAGGCCGAGGTGCAGGCCTACTTCGAAAGCACCGGTTTCGAGCGCTGGAACCGCATCTACAGCGACAGCGACGAGGTCAACAAGGTCCAGCGCAACATCCGCATCGGCCATCAGAAGACCGTCGACGAGGTGCTGGTCTGGCTGCAGGAGCAGGGCAACCTGGCGGGCCGCAGCTTCTGTGATGCCGGCTGCGGGGTCGGCAGCCTCAGCCTGCCATTGGCCCAGCTGGGGGCGGGCACGGTGGCCGCCAGCGACCTGTCGGCGGCGATGGTGACCGAAGCCGCCCGGCGGGCCGCCGAGGCCGGCATCAGCGGCGAGCGGCTCAGCTTCTTTGCCTCGGATCTGGAGAGCCTGCAGGGCCGCTACGACACGGTGATCTGCCTGGATGTGTTCATCCACTACCCCCAGGCGGCCGCCGAGGAAATGGTGGGCCATCTGGCCGCCATGGCCGAGACCCACCTGCTGGTCAGCTTCGCGCCCTACACGCCGCTGCTGGCCCTGCTCAAGGGCATCGGCCAGCTGTTCCCCGGCCCCAGCAAGACCACCCGGGCCTACACCCTGCGCGAGGACGGCATCGTGGCGGCGGCCGCCGCCGCCGGCTTCAAGCCCGTGCGCCGCAGCCTCAACCAGGCGCCCTTCTACTTCTCGCGCCTGATCGCCTTCGAGCGGGCCTGACGGCTCAGCGCACCTCCACCAGGGCCGGCAAGGTCCAGGCCCCGGACAGCACCGCCGGCTTGGGCCCATAGAGCCGCGCCACGAAGAAGAAGGGTCCGGCCGGTGCCGGCAGCCAGTTGGCGACCTTGGCGGGGCCGGGATTCTCGGCCGAGAGAACAATCTCCAGGGAACCATCGGCGCCGTAGCGCAGACCCGGGGTGCGATCGCCGATCGAATAGCGCTGGATCGGGTTGGGGGTGAGCAGGCGCTGGGGCAGGGTGTACATGGTGATCGACCAGAACTCGCTCACCGGCGGCAGCTGGCCGGCCGGGAAGCGCAGCAACCACTTGCGGCGACCGTCGAGCAGCTGGCCATCGGGCCCCGTCTGCTGGCTGGCGTACACCGCCTCGGCGTCGCTGTTGCCGTAGATCCCCAGCATCGCCCCCATCGAGCGGTAGGTGAGGTAGTCGCTGCCGAGCTCCTCGCGGGTGCCGAAGAAGCCGCGGGAGCTGGTCTGGGCCAGGGCCTTGGTCTTGAGCGCCTGGGCGGCTTCCGCCACACCGGCCTCAAGGGCGGCCCGGCGGGCGGGATCGAGGCGGGCCGGATCGAAGGGCAGACCGGCGCCGATACCGATCCGCGCGAAGCGAGCCCGCATCGCCTGCTCGGAGGGCACCGTCGGCATGAACGGCAGCAGGGCGTTGAGATAGCCGATGAAGCCGATCCCCTCGACCTTGGCGGCATCCCAGGCGGGCCAGGCCACCGGCGGCGCGGCGGCTGGCGGGGTGGTGTGGCTGTAACTGGAGAGGGGGATCAACTGGTACTGGGCCTGAATCGCCTGCAGGGCGGCGACGTCGTCGGGGCCGTTGAGCTGGGTGCGGGTCAGGGTGCCGACGAAGTCGGTTTCGGCGCGGAACACCTTGGTGATGCCCGGCGGCACGACACCGTGCCAGTGGGGCCCCACGAACAGATAGCGACCCGCCTGGCGGCCCGTGGCCCGCACGCCGGTGTAGGCGAAGTTATGGGTGTAGAGGTCGAACCACTGGTTGACGGTGTAGCGCGGCGCCGCCACGGCGGGCAGCTCCAGCACGATCGGCTCGGCCCTCAGATCCAGCCAGGCCCAGGAGTAGGGCGTGTCGTTGTTGGGGGTGACGATGTCGGTGTCGGCCGGGGTGTTGAGGCGGCTGTAGTGGCGGAAGCGGTTGAACCCACCGACATAGCCCGGGAAGGCGGGGTTCTGGGTCTGGTTCCAGAAGGTCTGGTAGCCCTGCAGCGGTGCGTAGGCGTAGAGCCAGGCCT
>CAIKWV010000050.1 GCA_903831165.1 uncultured cyanobacterium | reverse complement strand
CCGCTAGTGCCAGCAGGGATTCGGTGCTGGCCGGGGGCTCGGCCACCAGCTGGTTGTCGTAGCAGGCCAGGCTGGGCTCGCTGAACACCGGCAGACCAGCCAGGCCGAGGGGGGTCCGCACGCCATCGAGCGCCCGTGTTTCGACGGAGGCCACGGTGGCCTGCACCTCGGCGCTGAGCGGCAGGGCACTGATCAGGCCTTCTGTTAGCAGTTCCTTTGCCATCGTGCCGCGCAGCAGCAGCAGATCTGGTCCCAGGCCCTGGCGATGGGAGCGGGCCAGCTCGTCAGCAAGGTTCGCCTCCGGCACCACCGCGAACTGCACATGCACCTCTGGATGCACCCGGGCGAAGGCCCTCAGCAGCGGCGCCCAGCTGCGGCCACCGCGAAAGTCCGCCGAGAGCCACTCCATACCGGGGCTGAGGGCCAGCGTCACATGCAGGGTCTGGCGGCGCAGCAGCGGCAGGGACTGACAGCCCGCCAGCGGCAGCAGCAGCGCCAGGGTCAGCAGGCCTGCGGCGGGGGCGGCCAAAGTCCTGGATCCAGGGCGTTGGCGCCAGGGCAATTTCTTAAGCCAGCTCGGGCAGCAACGGGTACGGAACACAGGCCCCGGGCTGACGCGGTTTCATTCTGCTGGCTGGCCTGCTCGCTGGGGGCTGCTCGGGGAAGGATGTCAGCCACTCCCTGCAGCGCAGGCAACGGGTTGGATCGGCGGCCAGAGCCCAGGATTGGGTCTGGATGGCTCCACACCTCCTCAAAGCCGGGGACCCGAACTCCATGACACCAACCCCAAATCCCCCCAATCCCCGCGTCCCGTACTGGCGGGTCTGGCGTGACGCCGAGGGCATCAGCCACCAGCACCAGGCCTGGCTGGAGAACTTCGAGCTCACCCATCTGGCGGAGGGGATGGTGGACATCTGGCGCACCCCCACCCAGACGGAGACGACCGGCATCCTGTTTCTGCACGTCGTGCCAGGGGTGACCTACGACTGGCACGAAAATCCAAGGCCCCAGTGGATCGTGGCGCTGTCGGGTCGCTGGTTCTTGGAAACCATGGACGGCCACCGCGTCGAGATGGGTCCCGGAGAGCTCTCCTTCGGCGGCGATCAGGACTGCCGCTGCCTGGACGGCAAGCAGGGCCATCGGTCCGGGGCCGTGGGCAATGAGCCGGCGGTGTTGATGCTGGTCCAGGTGGAGCAGGCCCCCGCCGATCCGTTGGTGCCGGCCTGAGCCCGGCCACGGCCAGCGCCCGACAACGATGCAGCCCATGACAGGCTCCGGGATCCTCCGGGGGGTGTCAGCTAAGTTGCCCAATCCGCCTGATTCCATCGCAATGGCCGAACCCCTCCCCCTGCTGCTGCGCGCCGCCCGAGGTGAGCAGGTGGAGCGGCCACCGGTGTGGATGATGCGTCAGGCGGGCCGCTACATGAAGGTCTACCGGGATCTGCGCGATCGCCATCCCGGCTTCCGCGAACGCTCGGAAAACCCCGATCTCTCCTACGAGATCTCGATGCAGCCCTTCCACGCCTTCCGGCCCGACGGCGTGATCCTGTTCTCCGACATCCTCACGCCGCTGCCGGGCATGGGGATCGATTTCGACATCATCGAGAGCAAGGGCCCGATCATCGAGCCCGCCATCCGCACCCAGGCCCAGGTGGATGCGCTGCGGCCCCTTAACCCAGCCGAGGCCCTTCCCTTCGTGGGCGAGGTGCTGGGCCGCCTCCGGG
>CAIKWV010000049.1 GCA_903831165.1 uncultured cyanobacterium | reverse complement strand
GATCTGGCTACTGTTTTCGCTGGCATAGCAGAGGCATCTGCTGTCCATGCTGCTCTTCCGTGCTGCGGATGGAAAGCGCCAAGACGGAGTCCCCCGACACCTCCGCCAATTCGTGGTGAGCCGCGGCTGCCCCCCAGGACCAACATCGCCTGAGTCAGCGCCGCCTTCATCTGCTTCAACGGCGGCCTTACCCGCGCCGCAGCGGCAGGTCCTCCCCAGGGATCGTCGCCTTCGCAGACGGCCTTTGTTGTGGTTTGGAGCCTGCGGGAGCCAGATTGCGCTCAGTGCTGCCGCTGCAACCCCCATGGCCCATCCGCTGCCGGTGACCTTGCTGGGCTACGGCGCCGCCACGCTCACGACCCTGAGCTTCTTTCCCCAGGCGATCAAGACCGTGCGCAGCCGGGACACCAGCGGCATCTCCCTGCCGATGTACGTGCTGTTCACCCTGGGCATCACCCTCTGGGGGATCTACGGCCTGGTCACCCATGACGGCCCGCTGATCGCCGCCAACGCCATCACCCTGGTGCCGGCGATCACGGTGCTGGAACGCAAGATCAGCTCGATGCGGGCCAGTGACGGCACCAAGCTCTGGCGCGGCTTCTGATCAGGGCTGCTGCTGCCCTGGAGGCAATCAGGCGCTGAAGGCCTTGCGCGCCGGAATCGGGTAGGGAATGCGGCGATGGCGCATCCGTTTCCAGACGCGCACGAAGGCCCGGATCACCAGCTCCAGTTCGGCCCGGCCGATGCCGCTGCCCGCCAGTTGGCCGTCGCTCTGGCGGGCCTCGACGATGCGGCGCACCATCTCCCGGGCCTGGACCTCCGTGGTGCCGGGCGGCAGCGAGCGCAGGGCGGCCTCGCAGCCGTCGGCCAGCATCAGGATCGCCGTCTCGCGGCTGCGGGGAATCGGGCCGCGGTAGCGGAAGCGGTCTTCCTGGATGGCCGGATCCCGCTCGCGGGCCTGGTGCAGGAAGTAGCCCATCTTCAGCATGCCCTGGTGCTCGGGAATGAAGTCCGCCAATGGACGGGGCAGCCGGTAGCGACGGGCCAGCTTCAGCCCCTCATCCACGTGGGCTTGCAGGATCGCGGCGCTGGCGAAGGGATCGTCGAGGTGGTCATGGGGATTGACCCCACCGTCGTCCTGGTTCTCGATGAACCACTGGGGGCCGTGCAGTTTGCCGACATCGTGATAGAGCGCGCCGGTGCGGATCAGGTCGACATCGGCCTGGATCGCCCGCGCCCCCTCCTCGGCCAGGCCGCAGATCATCAGGGTGTGCTCAAAGGTGCCCGGCGCCTCGGTGGACAGGCGGCGCAGCAGCGGTCGCTCCAGGTCCGCCAGTTCCATCAGCCGGGCGCGGGTGAGCAGGCCGAAGAAACTCTCCACCAGCGGCGCCAGGATCAGACCGGCCATCAGCAGGCCCCCCACCATCAGGGCCTCGCTGAACAGATCGTTGCTGCGGGGCCAGTGGACCGCCGCGCCCGAACCCAGGCCGATCCAGCTACCCAGCTGGATCACCAGCCACTGGCTGAGCATGGCTCCCAGGGGCAGCAGGATCGCCAGTTGCAGCAGTTGGGCTCGGTTGCGCTGGCGGCCGGCCAGCAGGGCCGCCAGCACCCCCAGCAGCACGGCGATCACCAGGCGGCATTCGAGCAGCCCGTTGAGGGGATAGGGCCAGATCAGGCTGGCCACCGCCAGCCAGGCCAGCCCCGCCACCGTGCCCAG
>CAIKWV010000048.1 GCA_903831165.1 uncultured cyanobacterium | reverse complement strand
CTCGCCCTTGCCGAGCAACTGATTGATCAGCGTCGACAGGAACAATTCGATCAACCACTGCCCCATTGGCAGTGGGGTCATCGGCGGCGGCTCCACAGCTCACAGCCTTGCAGATCGGGGCTCTGCTTGTTGTCGAACTGGCGCCCAGGCCCGGCAGGCTCAGGGGCGAATGGCTCATACTCAGGGGCTGAAACACCAGCCGCTGCAGTCGACCACCCCCGCAGACGCCGCAGCGGATCGTGTTGAGTGACCGCCCGCTCAGGACCCGGGCCAGAGGGGATCGGATGACGCCAACGCGGTTCACCCCCTGCCTGCCATCCTGTCGCCCTGAGATCCCCCCCGATGAAGAGCATTCCCCCCTTACTGCTTGCCCCGCTCGCCCTGGCGCTGCCGGCGGCCGCCGCCGAGCTGCAGCTCGTCGAGATCGGCGCCTACAGCCCCTCCCGTGAGCAGGTCACGAGCATCAGTCAGTTTTCGGACGTGCGTCCGACCGATTGGTCCTATCAGGCGCTCACGAGCCTGATCGAGCGCTATGGCTGCGTCGCCGGATACCCCAACGGCACGTTCAGGGGGGGGCAGGCGATGAGCCGCTACGAGGCCGCCGCCCTGCTCAACGCCTGCCTTGACCGCATCGGCGAGCTGACTGATGAGCTCAGGACGCTGATGGCCGAGTTTGATAAAGAGCTTGCCGTTTTGCGCGGCCGCGTCGATGGGCTCGAGGCCAAGGTGGGCGTGCTGGAGGCCACGTCGTTCTCCACCACCACCAAGCTCTCGGGTCAGGCCACCTTCGTGCTGGGGGCCAACAGCTTCAGCGGCAGCGCCCAGGAGCCGGTGAACAGCAGCCGTAACGCCGTCGGCGCCACCTCGTTCACCTACGACCTGCAGCTGACCTTCGACACCAGCTTCAACGGCAAGGATCTGCTGCGCACCAATCTGCGTGCCGGTAACTTCGCCGATAGCAACATCGGCGGGGCCGGCCCCAGCAGCCTGTCGCAGCTGGAGGTGGCCTTCCAGGAGAACTGCGGCACAACGGCGGACTGCGGCGATGTGGTGGCCATTGATCGTCTCTTCTATCAATTCCCCCTCGGTGACTTCACCTTCAGCGTCGGCGGCCGCATCGGCCAGGACGACATGCTGGCGATCTGGCCGAGCGTCTATCCGTCCGAGACGGTCCTGGATGTGCTCACCGTCGCCGGTGCGCCGGCGGCCTACAACAAGAACCTCGGCGCCGGTGCGGGCGTGTGGTGGCAGCAGAATGGCTTCGCGATCAGCGCCAATTACGTGGCGGCCAACGGCGAAGTCGGTGCGCCTGCGGACGGGGGCATCGCCAGCGCCGGCTCCGGTGGCACCGGCACCGTGCAGCTGGGCTACAGCAACGACCGCTGGGGACTGGCGGCGATCTACTCATCGATCCAGAACGGCAACGATCTGATCGTCTACGCCACCAACTTCGCGCTGAACAGCTTCAGCAACCCTGGCACCACCAATGCCTACGGACTCAGCGGCTATTGGCAACCGGCCCAATCGGGCTGGCTCCCCTCAATCAGCGCCGGCTGGGGTCTCAACAGCACCAGCTACAGCGGTGACGTCGAGCGCGAAGGGCTGGTGTCGATCAGCCAGTCGTGGAGTGTGGGCCTGCAGTGGCAGGACGCCTTCATGCGCGGCAATACGCTCGGCATGGGCGTGGGCCAGCCCACCTTCGCCACCCGTCTGGAGGGAGGCAGCACCCCGAGTGATGGCAACTACGTCTGGGAGTGGTGGTATCGGTTCCAGCTGACGGACCAGATCAGCGTCACCCCAGCCCTCTTTTATTTGAGCCGTCCCCTGGGCGGGGACACGCCCGTCGGCGAGAGCTTCCGGCAGCTGGGCGGCCTGGTGAAGACCTCCTTCCGCTTCTGAACCAGCCGTGTCCGTCTCGAACCATTGGCGGCGTTGCTGGTGGAGCCATAGAAGCGAACCAGGTCCGTCGGCTCTTCGGCGGCCGGAACAATCAAGCCCTGCCACCCCACCAACGCCACCAGGGCCTGTGGTCCGTGCCGGCATGACTGCCGTCGCAGAGCGGCTGGCGATGGGAGCGCCCGCAACGGCACATCAGCACCGTGGCCGGTTCACTGAGCCGCAGTTCAAACGACACCTGGCCGCTGCCCAGGTGGGCACCATCGCAGAACCAGCCGTGGCGACTGCGGCCGCAACCGCAGAGCTGATGCACACCGGCCTCAAGCTCCAGCGGCTCCGGGCTCCCCAGGTTGGAATCGGGCTCAGGTTGCACAGATCAATCGGCTAGGCACCCACATGGTGCAGCTCCTGGAGGGATCGGCCAGGCAGGCGGCCCCCATGGGTGCCTGGTTCTTGTCAGCCAACCGCTCCATCCTCTCTGAATCAAGGCAGCCGCTGCGGCTGAAACCGCAGCCGCGCCTTGAGCCCCATGCCCCCGTCGCCCCTGCAACGGCTGCAGCCAGTCCACCGCCGACAGCGGCTTCACTGGCGGACGACCTGATCAGCTTCCGCTGGCGGGAAAGCGGTCGGATTCTGGAGGGGTTTCTCTACTTTGATTCCAGCATCAAGCCCAGCGAGGTCATGGCAGTCATCGTCAACAATCTGCCCGATCACTTCAAGGGTTGGCGCTACAAAGTCAAGCTGATACAGGGCCAAGCCTTGCAGAATCTGCGGCCTGAATCCTGGGCCGTGTTGGGACTGGTTGGCGATTCAGAGGTGTTTCTCGAACACCACGAAACTATTGTTATGTCTCCCTCGGCTGAGGGCAGTGAGTTGTTGTAGCCTCCCTCTGCCGCGAACAGTCCAGGAGGCGTGATGACCAGCTACCGAATCATCCGGGACGACGGCAGCATTGATCGCATCGCCGGGCAGTCCTTCGAGAGCTATGACGCCGCCTATGGGGTGCTCGAGCGCTATTACGGCGATCTTTGCTGCTCCGATGAGCGTGAGTTTTACCAGATTGTCGAGGAACCGAGTTGAGCTTCTGGCCCGGGCTGGGGGTTGCCATCCGCTGTTGACCTCGAAGGCCGTCAACCAACAAAAAGCCCCCTCGTTAGAGGG
>CAIKWV010000047.1 GCA_903831165.1 uncultured cyanobacterium | reverse complement strand
AGTCGCAGATCAGATCCTTGACCAGATAGGAGGCGACGATCATGCGGCAGCGGTTGTGCATCCAGCCGCTGGCGCTCAGCTGGCGCATGGCGGCATCGATGATTGGCATGCCGGTGAGTCCCTCCTGCCAGGCCTCCAGCCGCTCGGGATCGTTCTGCCAGGGAAAATGGCGCCACTGGGGCCGGTAGGGGCCGTCGGCCAGTTCGGGGAAGTGAAACAGGGCCTGCTGGTAGAACTCGCGCCAGGCCAGCTCCTGCTCCCAGACCGTGATCGAGGCCAGGGCCTCGTCGCTGCGGGCCAGCTGCCGGGCCTGCTGGGCGGCGCTCCAGGCCTGGCGGGGACTGAGGGTGCCCAGGGCCAGGGCGGCCGAGAGGGCAGAAGTGCCGGCCTCTCCGGGGATGTTGCGGGCCGGTTCGTAGACGCTGATCGGGCCGTCGCCACCGCTGCCGCCCTCGCAGAAGCTCAGCAGCTGGGCCAGGGCCGCCGCTTCACCGGGGCGGCAGGGGCAGAGGTCGGCGCCGGCGAAGCCTTCCCCCAGCAGGGAGGCGGAATCCAGCTGGCGCAGGGGCAGCTGATCCCAGAGGCTCCGTTGCCCGGCGGCCAGGCTTTCGGGGGCCAGATCCAGCAGGGCGCTGGGGGCTGCCACCGGCTCCAGGCCGCCGCTGGCGGCGGAGCCCAGCAACTGCTTGCGCTCCACCTGACCGCGCCAGTTGCGCAGGAAGGGGCCGTACACCCGATAGGGATCGCCGCTGCCGGTGCGCAGCAGCTCCGGCGCGATCAGCAACTGGTCCCAGTCCGCCAGCACCTTGACGCCCTCGCCCTGCAGGGCTGCCGCCACCCGCCGATCCCGCTCGCGGCTGAGCGGTTCCACCTCTCGGTTCCAGGCCACCACCGCTGCGCCCAGGGCCTGCGCCAGCCGTGGCAGCAGCTCCAGCGGATCCCCTTCCAGCACCACCAGCCGGCTGCCGGCCGCCCGCCAGCTCTGGTCCAGCTCCCGCAGGCTCTCGCGCAGAAACCAAAGCCGGGCCGGCGCCATGGTGGCGGCCCGGAGCTCCGTTGGATCGAGCACCACCACCCCCGTCAGTGCCGGGGTGGCGGCGGCGGCGGCCGCCAGGCCGAGGTTGTCGGCCAGGCGCAGATCACGGCGATGCCAGAACAGCCAGCGCTCAGGACTCATCAGGGCACAGGGGCGTGGGAGTGGGTGGGGGATTGCGGGGCGCCAGCGCCTCAGAGCCCCAGCAGCTGCTTGGCCCGGAACCAGGCCGCCAGGCTCTTGCCGTCCAGGTATTCGTTGCCACTGGCCAGGGCGGCATCCAGCTCGGAGGGTTGCAGCAGCAGCACCTCCAGATCCTCGTCGTCGTCGCCGGCGGGTTGTTCCGCCAGGGCCGTGAGCTCGCGGGCCAGGAACAGGTGGATCACCTCATCGGAGTAGCCGGGGCAGGGCAGCATCGCCCCGAGCGGATCCCAGCGGCTGGCGCTGTAGCCCGCCTCCTCCTGCAGCTCCCGTTGCATCGTGCTGAGCGGGTCTTCGCCCTCATCGAGGGTGCCGGCCGGGAACTCGAGGATGCGCGCTTCCACGGCGAAGCGGTACTGGCGCAGCACCACGACGCGGCCGTCGTCGAGCAGGGGCACCGCCAGGGAGGCGCCCGGGTGGCGGATGATGCCGAACTCCCCCTCGACGCCCATCGGCAGCCGCACCCGGTTGAGTTCGAAGCGGATCTTGCGGGCGTCGAGGCTGGCGGTGGTGGCCAGGTGCTGGCTGGGTTCCGGGGCGGGCAGGGGCGCCATCGAGGCAGACGGTTCAGGGGCTGGGGCCAGCTTGGCGCACAGGGACGGTGCGGAGCGGCACGGCGATCCCCTCAGGGCCAGCCGGGGGTGGGAGGCAACGGCACGGGTGGGGCCTCGTTCAGCCTGGGCAACAGCTGGGCCAGTTGCTGGCTGACGCTGAGCTGCGGCACCTCACCGGGGCCCGCGGCCGTCGCCTGGCCTGCCGCCTGGCGTCCGCCAGTCCCTGGTGGCAGCAACAGCGGATCGATCGCCGCCAGCGGCGCCAGCACGAAGCTGCGCTGCCCCAGGCGCGGGTGGGGCAGGCTCAGGTCGGGACGATCCAGCTGCAGAGGGCCGCACCAGAGCAGGTCCAGATCGAGGCTGCGGGGTCCCCAGTGCTCCAGGCGCTGGCGGCCGAAGTCGGCCTCCAGCCCCTGCAGGGCCTGCAGCAGCGCCACGGCTTGCGCGGGTTCCACCGGCGGCAGCGGTTCAGCCAGCAGCACGGCATTGAGATAGTCGGGCTGGCCGGCGGGGCCGCCTACCGGCTCGGTGCGGAACAGCGGCGACCAGCGCAGGCGGGGGCCGTCCGCCCCCGGCCACCAGCGCTCCAGCTCAGCCGCCAGCAGCGGTCGCACCGCCTCCAGGCTGGAGCGGGGATCGCCGAGGTTGGCGCCCAGGGCGATGGCGAGGCTGTCAGTCCCAGGGTCAGCCAAGGCGGCACTCACGGCGTCAACCACGGGGACAGAGGGCTAGGCCCGCCAGGCAGAGCAAAGCCAGCAGGGCGAAGCCAGCCACCGCCACGGCGAAGGCCCCGGGGTCGCGGTCGCGGCGGATCGAGCGGCGGGCGTAGGTGACGCCGGTGGCGAGTGAGCTGACCACCACGACGACCAGCAACGCCGCAAAACCCTGCAGCAGGCCGACGTTCTGGGGCTGCACCCGGCACCAGCTGGTCGAGCCCCCGCTCAAGCGCCGGGCTCCGCGATCACCGGATTGCTGAGCCGGCCGATCCCCTCGATCTCCACGTCCACCCGGTCGCCCGGCTGCAGCCAGCGGGGCGGATCGGCCGCCATGCCGACGCCGCTGGGGGTGCCGGTGAGGATCACGGTGCCCGGCAGCAGGGTGGT
>CAIKWV010000046.1 GCA_903831165.1 uncultured cyanobacterium | reverse complement strand
AGCCGCAGTACTGGCAGAGATGGCCGTCCCGCTGGAAGACATTGCGGCGGGTGAGCGGCATCTGGCGGTAGGGCACCCTCACGAACTGATGCAGACGGATCACCGTGGGCAGCAGGTGATCGGGTCGGATGCGGTGGTTGGGATCGTGCTCCAGGCCCTCGGCCTTCCCCTTCAGCAACATCACCATCGCCCGTCGCCAGGTGGTGATATTCAGCGGCTCGTAGGAGGCATTCAGGACGAGAACGTGGCCCATGCCACCCCCCGAAGGTGACCTCAGGCTAACGAGCGTTGACCAGCCAGTCGGTGTCCAGCACGACCGACCCTGGGCCGATGGGCGATTTGGCTAGCCTCCAACTCCAATGGCTCTCCCCGACCCCCGCACGCTGGCCGGCCTGGTGGCAGGCCGTCTCCACGCTGACCCGGCGGCCGGCCCGATCCGGGCGGTGGCGATCGACTCCCGGCGTGTGCAGCCTGGCGATGCCTTCTTTGCCCTGGGTGGCCGCAGCCGCGATGGGCATGACTTCGCTGCGGCCGCGATCGCTGCGGGGGCCTCCCTGGTGGTGGTGCGTCGCGACTGGCAGGCGGCCCTCACCCCGGGCTCTGACGACCAGGGCGGGATGGGGGAGCTGGCGCGGCTTGAGGTCGACGATCCTCTGGAGGCCTTGCAGCAACTGGCGGCCTGGTACCGCCGCCAGCACATCAACCGGGTGGTGGCGATCACCGGCAGCAACGGCAAGACGATCGTCAAGGGCGCCCTGACGGCCCTGCTGGCCCAGCGCTACCGGGTGGCCGCCAGCCCCGGCAGCTGGAACAGCCAAGTCGGGGTGCCCTTGGCCGTGCTGTCCGCCCCCGCCGGCACCGAGCTGGGGGTGTTCGAGGCGGGGGTGTCGGCTCCCGGCGAAATGGCGAAGATCGCCCGGATCCTGCAGCCCGATTTCGGGGTGCTGGTGAACGTGGGCCTGGCCCATCTGGGCGGGTTCGGCAGCCGCGAGGTGACCGCCCGCGAAAAGATGATCCTGTTCCGGGATCTGGCCCCCGAAAACTGGCTGATCGCCCCCGCCGATCCCCTGCTGGACGCCATCCCCCTGGCCTGCCGCCGCCTGGAGGTGGGCCAAGGCGAACCCCGACTGATCGGGCAGACCTCCCATGGCTCAGGCCTGCTGCTCAGCCTCGAGATTGGCGGCCAGCAGCTGCGACTGCCGGTGCGCACCCGCTCAGCCCCCCTGGTGGAAGACCTGCTGATCGCCATGACCGCTGGCCTGCAGCTGGGCGTCGGCGTCGACGAGCTGCTGGCGGTGCTGGAGGACTACAGCTTCGGGCCCACCCGCATGGAGACCTGGCGCACCCCGGATGGCATCACGATCGTCAATGACAGCGCCAGCGACGATCCGATCTCCGTACAGGCCGCCCTGGAAACGGTGAGCTCCAGCCCGGATCCGGGACGGCGCCTGTTCGTCTTCGGCGGCATGGGCGACCTGGGCCCCAGCGAGGCCCGCGAGCATGCCCTGATCGGCCAACTGGCGGCGCAACGGGGCTTCAGCCATCTGCTGCTGCTGCCCCATCCAGCCAGCGAGCACACGGCCGCCGCCTGGAAGGCCAGCCAGCCCCAGGCCCCGGTGATCGAACTCCGCGACAGCGACGAGCTGCGGGCCACCATGCGCACCCTGGCCCAGCCCGGCGACACCGTGTTGCTCAAGGGAGCCGCCCGCCAGGGGCTGGCCAGCGCCGCCTGTTCGATCTGGGAATCGATGGCACCGCGGCGCTTCCTGGTGGATCTGAATGCCGTGCGCAACAACATCGCCCGCTTCCGCGCCCTCTGCGGCCCCAGGGTGGCGATCCTGGCCGTGCTCAAGGCCTGGGCCTACGGCACCGAGCTGGCCCGCCTGGCCCTGGCCCTGCAGGAGAGCGGCGTCGACTGGATCGGCGTCTCGGCTGCCGACGAGGGCGCCGCCCTGCGGCGGGCGGGGGTGCATCGGCCGGTGCTGGTGCTGCTGATGGACAGCGACGAGATCGACAAGGCGGTGCGCTGGCGCCTGACCCCGGTTGTGTATTCCCTGGCCTGCGCCCAGCGGCTGGTGGCCAGCCTGCGCACGATGGAGGCCAGCCTCGATGTCCACCTCGAGATCGACAGCGGCATGGGCCGGGTCGGCGTGGCCCCCGAGGAGGCCCTGGGGGTGGCCCGCCTGCTGCGGGCTTCCGGGGTGGTGCGGCTCCGTGGCGTCATGACCCACCTGGCCAGCGCCGATGATCCCGACGCCGATGGGTACACCCAGGACCAACTGAACCGTTTTGAAGCGGCGGTCGCGGCCATCCGCGCCGAAAGCGACGAGCCCCTGGTGATCCATGCGGCCGCCACCGCCGGTGCCGTGCGCTTCGCCGCCGCTCGCTACGACATGGTGCGTCTGGGTCTTGGCCTCTATGGCCTGCATCCCTCAGCAGCGGTGGCCGAGGCGATCGAACTGGAACTGGCGGTGGCCTTTCTGAGCCGGCTGGTGCAGGTCAGCACCCTGAGGCAAGGACAGCGCGTGGGCTACAACGGCACCCACGTGGTGAAGAGCGAGCAGCAGCGCATCGGCATCGTGGCCGCCGGCTACAACGATGGCGTGCCCTGGAGCTTCTCCAACCGGGGCGAGGTGATGATCCAGGGCCAGCGGGTGCGGGTGCTGGGGCGGGTCTCGATGGATTCGATGGCCGTGGATCTCTCGAGCCTGCCCGAGGCCGGCGTCGGCGACGAGGTGCTGATCTTCGGCGCCCATGAGGGCCAGGTGCTGCGCCCCGAGGAGGCGGCCGAGCGCGCCGGCACCATCGCCTACGACCTGCTGGTCAACGTCGACAGCCGCAGAGTGCAACGGCTGTTCCGGGGCGACTAAAGCCCGGGATCGATCCGAGGTCCCGGTCCCCACGGGTTCCCCCTCCAGGCGCGAGGTGGTCAGGTAAAGTCGGCGGGCCGCTGGAGAGGTGGCTGAGTGGTTGAAAGCGGCTCCCTGCTAAGGAGTTACAGGAGGCAACTTCTGTCGAGGGTTCGAATCCCTCCCTCTCCGTTCCCGAACCAATGGTTCCAGGAGCACCCGTTCCCTGGATCCTGAAGCCTCCATCGGAGGCCTTCCTGCACCTCAGCTGTATCGGCAGGCCTTGAGCACGGCTGCGGCAATGGCCGGCAGCAAGGCCTCATCGGCGGCGGCCCGCTGGCCTTCGCTGAAGACCACCAGCAGAAAGGGATCGGCCCCCTCCACCTCCACATAGGCCGCGTCGTGGCGCGCCTGGCTCATCCAGCCGGCCTTGCTCCAGAGTTTTGCCGCGACAGGCAGGCCAGCCCCGAGGAAGCCATCCACCTGGTTCTCCGGGTCGCCAGCCCGTTGCTCCGGATCCAGGGAGCGGCTGAGCAGCTCCTGCATGCGCGCTGAGGCGGGTGGCGACACCATGGCGCCGGCGATCACGTCATGCAACAGCCGGGCGGTGGCGCCTGTACTGAGGCTGTTGCGGTTCTCCAGCCGCTGGCCGTAAAAGTCCCGCTCCCGGCCGTAGGGGCCATCCCCCCAGGTCTTCTGGCAGGCATTGCAGCCCTCCAGTTCGGGCCAACCGAGGCTGGCCAACCAGCCATTGACCAGCTGGCGCTGGCGCACCCAGGCCCCGAACCGCTCCGGCGGCAGGGAGGGGCCACTGGTGGTGCCGCTGAGCAGATCCAGCACCAGGCCGGTGGCGTCATTGCTCGAATCGCGGATCATGTCCGCCAGGGCGCGGCGCAGTTCCTCGCCGTCCTCCAGCAACTGGCGCTGCAGCCAGGCCTCGGCCGCGATCAGATACACCAGCTTGACCACACTGGCGGGGTAGCGCTGGCGCTCCCCACCCCAGCTGGCCCCGCGCACAGACAGCGCCGTCCGGCCGCCGGCATCGAGCTGGGCAGCGCTTTGCAGCAGGGAGGTGGGAAAGCGCAACCAGGTGATCGAGAGCTGCTGGGGCAACCCCGGCCGGCCGTCGCTCTCCAGCGCAGCCACGAGCGAGCGCAGGGTCTGGTCCATCGGCGGATCCGGGCTGTAGAACGCCATCACCCCAGACGCATTTCATGGCGAGATTAGGCAGCGACGGCGACGCCGATCCCATCGCCCCCGGCAGCGTCTGGGAACTGGGGCATGACCTGGATGCCCACAGCCGGCCCCGGGGGCCGGGGCTGGCCACCCAGGTCGCCGCGGGACGGCAACTGCGGGTGCTGGAGAAAGGGGGGGACAGCGCTCGGCTGCGGGTGCGATTGCTGGAGGACGGCTACCCCTGCTGGCTGGAGGCCCAGGCGTTGCTCAGCCATGGTCAGCCCGCCATCCCGGCCCCGCTGCCGCGGCTGGACCGCGCCACGATCGCCCGCCGGCTCGCTCAGGTGCTCAGCGTTGCTGAAGCGGCGATGCAACGGCCGAACGTCTACCTGTGGGGAGGCAGCCTCGGGCCGGATTACGACTGCTCCGGCCTGATCCAGACCAGCTTTGCCGCAGCGGGCATCTGGCTGCCCCGCGACGCCTACCTGCAGGAGCGCTTCTGCCGGCCGGTGGCGGTACAGCCGGGCGTCACCAGCCTGCTGGAGCCCGGCGATCTGATCTTCTTCGGCAGCCCACGGCGCTGCACCCATGTGGGGCTGCACCTAGGCGGCGGACGGTACCTGCACAGCTCCGGCCGGGAGCACGGCCGCAACGGCCTGGGAATCGATGATCTCCATCCCCGCAACCGGGATCCGGTGGCCAGCCACTACCGCAACGAACTGCGCGGGGCGGGGCGGGTGATGCACAGCCATGACGGCAGTCCGCTGCCCCCCTAGGTTCAGAGGCATCCTGCGCCCCCAGCCGACCATGGCGGAGATCAGCCGTCCGAGTCTGTCGGTGGTGGTGCCCCTGTACAACGAAGAGGGCAGCCTGCCCCACCTGGTCGCCCAATTGCTGGCCGCCCTGCAGCCCCTGGGACGCAGCTTCGAGATCGTGCTCGTCGATGACGGCTCCAAGGACGGCACAGCCGCCCTGCTGCAGGACATGGCCACCCGCACGCCGGAACTGGTGGCGGTGCTGCTGCGTCGCAACTACGGCCAGACCGCAGCCATGGCAGCCGGCTTCGATGCCAGCCGCGGCGAGATCCTGGTCACCCTGGATGGCGATCTGCAGAACGATCCGGCCGATATCCCCCTGCTGCTCAATCAGCTGGAGCAAGGCCAGCTCGATCTGGTCAGT
>CAIKWV010000045.1 GCA_903831165.1 uncultured cyanobacterium | reverse complement strand
TCTCAACATCGGTGACGTGCGCCGGGTACGACCTGTTGATGATACCTAAGCTTCAGTCCGGTACCAGTCCACGGATGCGATGGCCGTCACCCATGCCGCGGGCTCGGCGGAAACCCCAGCCGGATCCACCACGGCCGTCCAGGAGCGGCAGCGCCTGCGCCAGCCTTATCCCAATTTCCGGGTGATCGTGCTGGACGATGACGTCAACACCTTCCAGCATGTGGTCGACTGCCTGGTGCGCCACGTGCCGTCGATGCTGCCCGATCTGGCCTGGACCCTGGCCCACCGCATCGACAGTGAAGGGGCGGCCACGGTCTGGCGCGGACCCCAGGAGCAGGCGGAGCTCTACCACCAGTTGCTTGGGGCCGAAGGGCTGACCATGGCGCCCCTGGAACCCGATTGACCCCCCTTCCACCGCAGCCAGGTCCATGGGACGGGTGGTGATCACCCACAGCACCTACATCGAGGGCCTGATCCCCCTGCTCAGGAGATTGGCGCGGGAGGACGGCATCGAGACGGTGACCCCGGCCGTGATCAGCCGGGTGCGCGGCCGAAGCACGGGCCTGAGGCTGCGGATCTCCGCCCCGATCAGCGGCGGCCACAAGTTGATGGCGCGGCGGGGCACCAGCGCCCAGGAGGTGTTCGTGGTCACCGACCGGGGCCGCGAAGATCTGCAACAGCTGGTTGATCAGCTGCTGCAGAAGTCCTGAGCCTGGCGCGCTGGCGATTCAGGATCGCGGCTCTGCTGATACCCAGCGGAGGAGGGGGCAAAGGGATCGCATCGCGTGAGCCCGGCAGACCCTGAGCCTCAGGTGCCCATCAGGGTGGTCGGTGCGGCCCGCTCGTAGACCGCCGCCGCACGGAAGTGGCACCAGGCGCCGCCATCGCGGAACCAGGGCTCTTCGCCGGCCAGATCGAGCGCATCGGGTTGCAGCTGCCAGCGCTCGGCCAGATAGGCGAGATAGATGTCCCGCTCCAGCTGGGGTGCCTGCCAGTGCACCAGAGCAAAGCTCAGGGCCCGCACCCGAACGGCGCCGCCGGGAGCCTCCTGGATCTCCTCCCGCAGCAAAAAGGTGCGAAAGCGTTCGGCTTCGCCGGCCTCCAGGGGGTACTTGCGGAGATAGAGCTCCCGGGCTCGGGGGAACACCGGCCCCGGTGCACGGCTGAGCAGCTGCTCGAAGGCCTGCTGAAAGGTGGTCATCGACGGCATGGAACGACCTCCACAATGCCAAGCCTCCGCCCAGGACGGTGCCGTTCAGGCAGCACAGGGGCTTGCATCCCCGGCAGTGCCACGGGAAGCCGAGGGACCGCACCGTTGGCTGGAGCCAAAAAGGGGCGCCATCGAAGCTGAAAACCAGTGAGGCAAAGCAGCCCTGATGGCTTGGGGCGCCATGCTTCGGTGGTGCGAGCAGCTGCTGCAACGCAGAGATTGGGGTGGACCGCCGTGCCGTCTTGCCCCAGTGTTCGACCTGGATGAACCAGAAGGGGAGTCAGGGGCGGGGCTTCGTTTCCGGCTACGAGGCCGGTTTACGTTGCCGTCGCTGAAGACTCCCCATGTCGAAAGGGAGTCAGATCAGAAAACTGTGAAAGGCAGTCACCAACACAGCAGTCCAAAGAAACTCTAAGCGCATTCTTGCCGATCCGAGCCCTCCTGCAGGGGCCAGATCGCCCGCACCTCAGCCAGCCTGCGCTCCAGTTCGGCAGTCCGGTCCTCCAGGGTGCTGGATTCGAGCACCAGGGTGAGATGGCCCAGCTTGCGGCCCGCATGGACCTGACGCTTGCCGTACCAGTGCAAGGTGGCCGAGGGCAGGGCCTCCAGCCGCTGTCGCAACGCCAGGTAGTCGCTGCCGGAGTCCTCGAAGCCCAGCAGATTGACCATCACCGCACCGGCGATCCGCGGTTCCACCGAGGCCAGGGGCAAACCCGAGACGATCCGCACCTGCTGCTCAAACTGACTGGCATGGCAGGCCTCGATCGTGAAGTGGCCCGAGTTGTGGGTCCGGGGGGCCAGCTCGTTCACCTGGAGGCCGGCGGGGCCATAAAAGAACTCAATCGAGAGCACCCCGACGTAATCGAGAGCGGTCAGCAAGGAGGCGGCCACATTGCGGGCGAAGGCCTCGACGCTGTGGTCGACCGGCGCCGGAAACAGCACCCAGTCGCAGACCTGGTGGTGCTGATGGGTTTGGACCAGGGGGAAACAGGCCACGTTGCCGCTGCGATCGCGACAGGAAACCAGGGCCAGTTCCTGC
>CAIKWV010000044.1 GCA_903831165.1 uncultured cyanobacterium | reverse complement strand
GCCCGGCACGGTGATGAACCCCAAGCGGTTCAACCCGGCGAACCTGGAGCCGGCGCCGCTGCATAGCGATGACGACGGCGACTACTTCATCCTGCCGGCCCATTCCTACGGCCTGGGCGTGGCCCTGGAGAAGATGAAGGTGCCAGCCAACATCACCGTGATCTGCCTGGGCAAGAGCACCTATGCCCGCCTGGGCATCATCGTCAACACCACCCCGGCCGAGGCCAGCTGGGAGGGGCATCTGACCCTGGAGTTCAGCAATTCCTCCGGCGCCGATTGCCGCATCTATGCCAACGAGGGCATCTGCCAGCTGCTGTTCTTCGAAGGCGATCCCTGCGAGACCACCTATCAGGACCGGGCCGGCAAATATCAGCATCAACCCGAGCGGGTGACCCTGGCCCGGGTGTGATTCAGGCCGCAGCAGCTGGGCTTCAGCGAATGCTGGTCAGGCCGTAGCGCAGGCCGAGAATCAGGGCGTGGAGCCGGTTCTTGGCACTGAGATTGCCGATCAGGCGCTTGGTGTAGGTCTTGGCCGTCTGTTCGCTGATCTGCAGCGTTTCGGCGATTTCGCGATTGCTCATGCCATCGGCCAGGCAATGGAGGATGTCGTAGTCCCTGTCCTTGAGGTCGAGGCTGGATGTTGTTGCCGAGATGTCGCGAATGCGTTGGCTGCGGTAGCGATTGCCGCCGCTGACGGCCAACATGGCGGCCCCCATCACACCCCGGGCCTCAATCAGTTCCTGGAAGCAGAAGATGCTGTCAATTTCATCGGAATCGAATGCCCGTTGATCGATCTGATGACCCGTGCAGATCAGCAGGGTCTTCGTGGCTGGGCTGAGTGTTTTGACGAACTGACAAAGGTGGAAGCCATCCCCCTGCTCCAGTTGGTCCGTGCAGACCAAAAAGCCGACGGGCCGCTGGCGGACGATCGCCAGGCAGCTGTCGGCATCGGTTCCCACATAGCCAATCAGCTTGGGATCCCGAAGCGCCAACATCAGGGGGAGCATCTGCTCCTCCCGTTGCATGGCGATGGCGATGTTGGGCTCGATTCCGCTTCGGGTGATGGCCTCAAGGATGACCTTGCGACTCTGAATCAGCGCCGTGATTTTGTAGCTTAAATCCATTGAGGCGCCGCCTCAGGCTCCTCATCATAGAAAAATCGGCCGGGCTGCTGTTGCACTCTTCTGGCCTGCTCGCCTCAGCGCTCTCGTCCCGCCGGCGCCTCGGCCTCCCACGCTGCCAGCGGACTTCACCAGCCGGCGACCGGCGCCATTGAGAGCCGCACTCCATCGGCGTCGGCTGGCAAGGGCCGGGCGATGTAAACAAGACGTGAATGCGGTTGTGCGGATGTTCTGGCCTGAATCCGCTCCGCCCGGGGTCGGATGGCTGCGCTGCCCAGCCCCACTCGGCTTGGGGCCCAACGCCCTGGGGCGAGATGGAAAGTATCCCCTTTGGGGGATCGTCAGCGGTGGTTGGCCGGAGCTTGAATCCAGGAGAAATGCAGACTTTTTATGTCAACTGCGATTGCCAGTACAGGAGATTCTAGTCTCAATCTGCTGCTGGATGGCTCGCTCTGGGATGGTGGTCTGACGGCGAAGTTGACGATCACCAATACGGGCAATGTGCCGCTGGCGGATTGGAGCCTTACCTTTGAAAGTGATGTGCTGATCACTGGTGCTCCCTGGGGATTGAGCTTCACGGTCACCCAGTTGGCCGATGGCCATTACGGCTACACGCTCAGCGGCGTGGATTGGGGTGCGGCCCTGGCGGTCGGTGGTTCGGTGACCGTCGGCTTCACGGCCACCCGGCCCGCCGGCGCGGCCAGTGGTGCCCTGCTGGCTTCGGACCTGTTCGTCACCCAGCCCGCGCTGACGGCTGTGCAGTCCACGGCTGTGACGCCCACACCGACCCCCACGCCCACGCCTACTGCGACGCCAACGCCCACACCAACGGGCGAGGTGAATCCGAGCTCGTTTGCGGTGAAGGGCGGTGGCACCAACTATGCCGAGGCGTTGCAGAAGTCATTTTTGTTCTATGAGGCCCAGCGCTCCGGCAATCTCGATGAGGCCAGCAATCGCATTGACTGGCGTGGGGATTCGGGCCTGCGTGATGGGCTCGATGGCGTTTATTTTGGCAATAACACCAGTGCCAATCTCCAGGCGGGGCTGAAGCTGGATCTCAGCGGTGGTTATCACGATGCCGGTGACTACGGCAAGTTCGGCCTGCCGCTGGCCTCCAGTCTCACCAACCTGGCCTGGGGTGGCCTGCAATTTGCCAAGGGTTACGCCGCCTCGGGGCAAAGCGATGATCTGCTGGCCGCGGTGAAGTGGGGTACGGACTATTTGCTCAAGTGCAATGTGTTGGATGCCGCCGGCAAGACCTCCTTTTTCGTGGCCCAGGTGGGCGATGCCGATGCCGACCACGCCCTCTGGCAGCCGGCGGAAACGGAAACCATTCTGCGGCCCGCCATGGCGGTCACGGCCAGCAAGCCCGGTTCCGATGTGGCCGGCGGCAGCGCTGCGGCCATGGCTGCGGCATCGATCCTGTTCCGCCGCAGCGGAGATGTGGCCTACGCCGACAAGCTGCTGAGCAGCGCGGTGGCGCTGTATCAGTTTGCCGATACCTATCGGGGCAAGTATTCGGATTCGATCCCGGTCGTGCAGGGATTTTACAATTCCTACAGTGGTTATTATGACGAACTGGCCAATGGTGCCGTCTGGCTGGCCCAGGCTGTGCAAGCCCAGGGTGGTGATGGTTCCGCTTATCTGAATAAGGCCTTCAGCCTGTACAACACTTCTATCGGTGGTCTGAACAAGGGCTGGACAGGCAACTGGGATGACAGCTCTTATGCCACGGCCGTGTTGCTGTCCCAGCAGGCAGGTTCGACCGCGATCAAGCAGCAGGTGGAGGGTTGGCTGAACAACTGGG
>CAIKWV010000043.1 GCA_903831165.1 uncultured cyanobacterium | reverse complement strand
GCTGGCGGCGGCTGGACTCATGAACGGGGCCGTTCGGGCGGGGCAGCCCCCGATCCTAGAAAGTGATCCGACCGGCCACCGCAGCGAGACCGCGTGCGCCTATTGTCGGAACGACGCAAGCGTGCGACATATCCCTGTCCAGGCAGTAACGGCATCGGGCCGGGCTGTCTTTCCGGAAGGTTCTCCGGCCCCGGAATCAACGCATCAATCCGCAACAGTTGCCGCTGTCCTCCGCGCCTGATTTCGGCCACCAGAACAGCACCGGACCCGATCGCAGCCCATCTCCATCCCTGCCCCTTCGGTCCCTTCCTCCAAGACTTGTTTCCATTCCGTCCCTTCCGTTGACCGCCGTTTCCGCAATCCCTTCCCTCGATCTCTCGCCTGCCCATGCCGGCGGTCTGCCCCGCCGGCCGCTGAACGTGGCCGTCCTCGGAGCCACCGGTGCGGTCGGTCAGGAGTTGCTGCAACTGCTGGAGGAGCGTGACTTCCCGGTGGCCGAGCTCAGGGTGCTGGCTTCGCCCCGCTCCGCCGGCGGCTCCCTGAACTGGCGAGGCGAGAGCCTCACGCTCCGGCCGGTCGAGGAGGGCTGTTTTGACGGACTGGACCTGGTGTTGGCCTCGGCCGGCGGTTCCGTGTCCCGCCAGTGGGGCCCCCGGGCGGCGGCGGCCGGTGCGGTGGTGATTGACAACTCCAGTGCCTTCCGCATGGATCCTGCGGTTCCCCTGGTGGTGCCCGAGGTCAATCCCGAGGCCGCCTTCGGCCATCAGGGCATCATTGCCAACCCCAACTGCACCACGATCCTGCTGACGGTGGCCCTGGCCCCCCTGGCGGCGCGGCGACCGATCCGGCGTGTGGTGCTGAGCACCTATCAGTCCGCCAGTGGGGCCGGCGCCCGGGCCATGGAGGAACTGCGCCAGCTCAGCCGCACCGTGCTGGATGGCGGTGAGCCGATCAGCGAGGTGCTGCCCCATTCGCTGGCCTTCAACCTGTTTCTGCACAACTCACCGATGCAGGACAACGGCTACTGCGAAGAGGAGCTGAAGATGGTCAACGAAACCCGCAAGATCATGGATCTGCCGGATCTGCGGCTCTCCGCCACCTGTGTGCGGGTGCCGGTGCTGCGGGCCCATTCCGAATCGGTCAACATCGAATTCGAGGAGCCGTTCCCGGTGGCGGAGGCCTGCGAGCTGCTGGCGGCGGCGCCGGGGGTGGAGCTGATCGAGAACTTCGACGCCAACCGCTTCCCGATGCCCACCGATGTCACCGGCCGCGATCCGGTGGCGGTGGGTCGGATCCGCCAGGACATCAGCGAACCGAATGCGCTGGAGCTCTGGCTCTGTGGTGATCAGATCCGCAAAGGGGCTGCTCTCAACGCCATCCAGATCGCTGAGCTGTTGATCGCCGGACCCCAGCCGACTTCGGGAGGTGCGGCTTGAACTCCGATCGGCCCACCGGCGCCTGCCCTCAGGCCCCCTTCGGTCGGGTGGTCACCGCCATGGTCACGCCGTTCAGGGCTGATGGGGCGGTGGACCTGGAGCTGGCGGCCCGCCTGGCTGAGCACCTGGTGGCCCAGGGTTCCGACGGCCTGGTGCTCTGTGGCACCACCGGCGAATCGCCCACCCTCAGCTGGCGCGAACAGCATCAGCTGTTCGCGGCGGTCAAGGAGGCGCTGGCGGGGCGGGCCCCCCTGCTGGCCGGCAGTGGCAGCAATTGCACCGCCGAGGCGGTGGAGGCCACCCGCGAAGCGGCGGCCCTCGGGGCCGATGGCGCCCTGGTGGTGGTGCCGTATTACAACAAGCCACCCCAGGACGGGCTCGAAGCCCATGTCCGGGCGGTGGCGGCGGCGGCTCCTGAGCTGCCGCTGATGCTGTACAACATCCCCGGCCGCACCGGCTGCAGCCTGGCGCCGGACACCGTCGCGCGGCTGCTTGATTGCCCCAATGTGATCAGCTTCAAGGCCGCCAGCGGTACCACCGAAGAGGTCAGCCAGCTGCGAGCTCTCTGCGGCCAGCGCCTGGCCATCTACAGCGGCGATGACGCCCTCACGCTGCCGATGCTGGCTGTCGGGGCCGTGGGTGTGGTGAGTGTGGCCAGCCATCTGGCGGGACCGCAGATCCGCGCCATGGTCCAGGCTTTCCTGGCGGGGGAGAACAGCGAGGCCCTCGCCCTGCACGAGCAGCTGCTGCCGCTGTTCAAAGCCCTCTTCTGCACCACCAATCCGGTGCCGGTCAAAGCCGCCCTTGAAATTGCCGGCTGGCCTGTTGGTGCCCCCCGTTTACCGCTCCTGCCTGCTGAGCCTGATGTGAGACAACGCCTGCATTCAGTTCTGGCTGCCCTGCGTCCCACCTGACGCCAAGGCTTGCTTCCGGCTACGGCACAACGTTTACCCAATCACGAATTATCCGGTTATCTCTTCATGACGAGTTCCAACGGTCAAGCTCATTCAGCTCAAGCAAAACAGCCCTGCCTGAGGGTGATTCCTCTCGGCGGTCTGCACGAGATCGGCAAAAATACCTGTGTCTTCGAATATGGCGATGACCTGATGCTGGTCGATGCCGGCCTCGCCTTCCCCAGCGATGGCATGCATGGCGTCAATGTCGTCATGCCGGATACCAGCTATCTGCGCGAGAACCAGAAGCGAATCCGCGGCATGGTCGTCACCCATGGCCACGAAGATCATATCGGCGGTATTCCTCACCACCTCAAGAACTTCAACATCCCCATCATCTACGGCCCGCGGCTGGCGATGTCGATGCTCCAGGGCAAGATGGAGGAGGCTGGCGTCACCGATCGCACCACCATCCAGACCGTCGGACCTCGCGACGTGGTGCATGTGGGTCAGCACTTCAAGGTGGAGTTCATCCGCAACACCCACTCGATGGCAGACAGCTTCTCGCTGGCCATCACCACGCCGGCGGGGGTGATCGTGTTCACCG
>CAIKWV010000042.1 GCA_903831165.1 uncultured cyanobacterium | reverse complement strand
GCCTCCACCGAGGGATTGGGGGCCGCCGGATCGATCAGGTTCTGGCGCTGGGCCGCCACCATCTGCTCATCGCTGAGGCGCTCCAGGGCCCGCAGCGCTTGCAGGGGCTGCAGCCGCACCGCCGGGTGGCCGGGCGGCTCGATCGTGGCCAGATCCCAGCCCGACCCTTTGACGCACAGCACCGGGATCGTCTCGCCGAGCAAACCGGTGACCGTGGTTTTGACCGAGGTGTTGCCGCCGCCGTGCAGCACCAGATCGACATCGGCCCCCAGCAGCCGGGCCGAATAGGTGCGCAGGGCCAGGGCCTCGCCCACCCCCTGGGCGCCGTAGCGCTCGATCGCCTCGCGGGCGCCTGGCTCCGACCAGAGGTTCTGCACGGGCATCGGCGGGCGGCGGGGGCTGCAGGCGATCAAGCTTGCCGGATCCCGCGGCAACCTGGCCCGATGAGAGCGATTGTTGCCGAGAGCGCGGCGGCCAGCGGCCTGGAGGTGGCGCCGATCCCCCTGCCGCTGCGGGAGATCGAGCTGCCCTTGCCCGAACTGCGGCCCCACGACCTGCTGGTGCGGGTGGAAGCGGTGGCCGTCAATCCGGTGGACACCAAGGTGCGCGCCTCCCTGGCGGCCGGGGACACGCCGCGGGTGCTGGGCTGGGACGCCGCCGGCCGCGTCGAAGCGGTGGGGGCGGCGGTGCAGCGCTTCCGGCCCGGCGATGCGGTGATGGCCGCCGGCGACATCACCCGGCCCGGCTGTAACGCCCAGTGGCTGGCGGTGGATGAGCGCATCACCGGCCGACGGCCGACGGGCTGCTCCTGGGCCGAGGCGGCGGCCCTGCCCCTCACCGGCCTGACCGCCTGGGAGGCCCTGTTCGAGCGGCTGGGCCTCGATCCCGAAGGGGCTGACACCGGCCGCTCGCTGCTGATCCTGGGTGGTGCCGGCGGCGTCGGTTCCCTGGCGATCCAGCTGGCCCGCCGCGCCGGCCTGCTGGTGCTGGCCACAGCCTCCCGACCAGAAAGCGCAGCCTGGGTTCGGCAGCTGGGCGCCGACCACGTGCTCGACCACAGCCGGGAGCTGGCGCCCCAGCTGCTCGCACTGGGCCTGGAGAGCGTCGATCGCATCGCCAACTTCGCCGACACCGACGCCTACTGGGACGTGATGGCGGACCTGATCCGGCCCCAGGGGGCGATCGTCGCCATTGTCGGAAACCGGGCGCCGCTGGATCTGGACCGGCTCAAGAGCAAAAGCGCCAGCTTCCACTGGGAGTTCATGTTCACCCGAGCCCGCTACGGCACGCCGGACCTGGCCCGCCAGGGGGAGATCCTGGAGCGGCTGGCCGATCGGATCGAGGCGGGCGAGTTGCGCTCCTGCCTGCAGACCGATCTGGGGGCGATCACGCCCGACAACCTGGAGCGGGCCCACACCCTGCTGGGCACAGGCCGCAGCATCGGCAAGATCGCGTTGAGCGGCTGGGGCTGAGGCCCGGCGGCGCCAACAATCACGCAGCAACGGAGCCTGCCAGCAGCGATGGACTGGCAGGGGATGCGCTGCATCGCCATCGCCAAGTTGCTCGCGCTGGTGAGCCGTCTGACGCAAGCGATCGGAACGGATTCAGGCCGGATGAGTGGGGGAAGTGCCCCCCGTTGCCAGATACTCACACGGCAAACAGTGACGGCCACTGGCGCTAATCTTGGCCCCTGAAACGCAACGGTTGACGGACCAACCAGCATGAGCACGCTCGTTCCAGCGTCCGCGATCGCGCTGATTCAGGAGTTCGAGGGCTGCCAGGCCACCTGCCGCAGCGATGACCTGATCCATGCCTATCCCGACCCCGGCAGTGGTGGCGATCCCTGGACGATCGGCTGGGGCAGCACCACCTACGCCGATGGCCGCGCCGTCGGTCCCGGCGATGCGATCAGCCGCCAAGAAGCGGATCAACTGTTGATCAGCAGCCTGCAGCAGCGCTACTGGAATCCCATCAGCGCCACGATCCCCTATTGGCAGGAGATGAATGACGCGATGCGCTCGGCATTGTGCAGCTTTGCCTACAATCTCGGTGCTGGTTTTTATGGCGCCGAGGGCTTCAACACCATCAGCCGTTGCCTACGGGACAGACACTGGAACGAGGTGCCCAGCGCCCTGATGCTGTACGTCAACCCCGGCAGTTCAGTGGAGGCGGGCTTGCGTCGGCGCCGGCAGGCCGAAGCCGACCTCTGGCAGCAGGGCCTGGCCGCCCTCAGCGCTACCGCAGCCGATGCTTTGCAGGCCCAGAGACCAGCGGCAGAGGAGGAGCCAGCAGCAGAAACAACAACATGCACCACGGCAGTCCCGACAACGACAGAGGCGGATCCAGGCCGGAAGCCTGAAGACACTGACCGTCTCTACGAAGCGATCTCTGACACCTTCCTGAAGAAAGCCAAGGTTGATTCCAGCCAGCTCAAAGCCAACCAACTGGTCCCGGTCGAATCGGGTCGCCAATACAAGATCAGCCAGGTTCTGCAACGCCAGGACAACTCGATTCAGGTGCGACTGGCCTATGGAGCCGGAGACTGGTGGCTCTATGGGCCCCACTGGCGCCTGCTGCCGCTCGTCGCAGCCAGACCCGGGAACGCCTCAGTCGGCACGGCGACGCCAAGCCGACCAAGCACCACGGAAACAGCCCCAGTCCCGTCGACTGTAACCGGAGCAGCAGCAGCCAAGGTCCTGAAGGTTCCCTATTTCTGCCAGCTGGATAATCGCCTCAATCCGTTGGGCAGCTGCAATGTCACCTGCGTGGCCATGGGCCTGGCCTATCTGGGGATGCCCTACAGCTCAGGCCCCCAGCTCCAGGAAGAGCTGTATCGAAAAATGGAACAACTGGGCTGGGACCGCCATGATCCCAACCACCTCAAGGCCCTGATCGAAAGTTATCCGGGCTACCGAGATAGCTTCCGAACCAATGGCACATTCAAGGACATTCAGACGTCGATTGATTGCGGCCGTCCCGTGATCATCCACGGTTACTTCACCAGTTCCGGCCACATCATCGTCATCAAGGGCTACGACAGCCGCGGCTTCATGGTCAATGATCCCTACGGCGAATATTTCAGCTCGGGCTACGACACCCGCCGCAGCGGCGCCGATCTGCACTACTCCTGCAACCTGATCGCTCGCACCTGTTCACCGGAATCCTGCAGCCAGCCGGCCAATCTCTGGATCCACTCGCTCTTCAGGCTCTGAGCTTCAGGGTGGTTGCGGCCTGCCCGGCGAGCACGGCTCCTGGCGTTGCGCCATGCCCGCCTGTTCGCCTGGTCGCCTGGTCGCCTGGTTAGGCCAGCCAGGCGGGTCGGGCCATCAGCCGCCGTACAGCCCCCGCAGCCCCACCTCACTGGCCGCCGCCACCCCCCGCTCGGTGATCAGGGCGGTGACCAGCCGGGCCGGGGTCACATCAAAGGCGGGATTGAAGCCCGCCGAGCCGGTCGGGGTGAGTTGCACCGTGGCGATCTGGCCGCCGGCGGCCGCGG
>CAIKWV010000041.1 GCA_903831165.1 uncultured cyanobacterium | reverse complement strand
TGGCGGCGGCGTAGGCCTGGAGCCGCGAGGCCATGTTGTTGAAACCCTCCAGCAATTCCCCCAGTTCACCGCCCATGGGGAGGGAGATGCGCGTGTCGAAATCACCCTCGGCCACGGAACGTACCCCCCGCAACAGTTCTTTGACGGGGTGGGTAATCGTGAGGGCATTGAACACTGCCCCAAGAATCACCAGCACCCAGATCGACACAAACACCGCCACGGTCACATCGCGGGTGAGGGCGGCACTGGCCAAAACGGCCTCATTGGGATTAATCCCTAGGGCCACTACCCCCAGATAGCGGTCGCCGGCGAGCATCGGCACAAACACATCTGTGACTAGGCCATCGGGGGTTAGGTGTTGGCGGATCAGCGGATTTTGGGGTCTTTCTTTTAGGTCTGGGGGTATCTCGAGGCGGCGACTTACCAGCAGTTCATCACTGCTATCCACACGGCTGATGGGGATGCCCAGATAAATCACCCCCTCGGGGTCGGCATAGAAGATGTAACGCAGGCTGCGGCTGGCCCGCCAGAAGTCTTCGGTGACCCGGGCCAGCTCCCGATCGCGGCCTTCCGCCGCCAGGGGGGTGACGTTACTGGCTAGCAGTAGCCCCAGGTCGCGGGCGTAGCGGGTATCCCCCATGCGGGCCTCCATCTGGATGCCGTTGAGGGAGAAGAAGGTGAGGCCTGTCATCACCAGGCTCACCACCAGGGTGGCCACCGCCAGCAGCTTGGTCTGCAGGCTGAACTCGGCCCACCATCGCCCCAGCCTTCGCAGCCACTCGCTCCCCTGGCCCTGGGGTTGGGCCGGGACTCCCAGGGCCTTGATCGGGCTCATGGCCGGTTCGGGCTCGGGCCCGCTGCCGCGCCGGGTTGGCGCCGCACCTGGTGGCCGATGTCGCGCCGGTAGGTGATGCCCTCGAAGTGCACCTGGGCCAGTCCGTCGTAGGCCCGGGCAAAGGCGCTGTCGAAGTCCGGTGCCTGGGCCACCATCGCCAGCACCCGGCCGCCGGCGGTAAGGCAGTGGCCCTGCTCATCGCGGCGGCTGCCGGCATGGAACAGCTGCCGATCGTCGCTGCTCTCCAGCGCGCTGCTGATCCGATCGCCGCTGCGCACGCTGCCGGGATAGCCCGCGGCCGCGGCGATCACACAGGCGCTGCAGCCGGGCAGGATCGACAGGGGCGGGGCCTGAGCCAGCCGGCCGAGGGCGCAGGCCAGCAGCACCCGGGCCAGCTCCGGGCCCAGCAGGGGCATCAGGGTCTCGCACTCCGGATCGCCGAAGCGGCAGTTGAACTCGATCACCCGCAGGCCGTCGGCGGTCAGCATCAGGCCGGCGTAGATGACGCCGCGATAGTCGATGCCCCGGGCCCGCAGGGCCTGCAGGGTGGGCTCCAGCACCAGGCGCCGGGTCAGCTCAAGGCCAGCCGCGTCCAGCAGCGGAGCCGGGGCGTAGGCGCCCATGCCGCCGGTGTTGGGCCCGGTGTCCCCCTCGCCGATGCGCTTGTGATCCTGGGCCGGGGGCAGCAGCACCATGTCCTGGCCGTCGGTCAGGGCGAAGACCGACACCTCCGGGCCCTCGAGCGTTTCTTCCAGCACCAGGGAGCTGCCGGCGGCGCCGAAGCGACCGGCGAACACCTCCTCGATCGCCGAGCGGGCCTCGTCCAGTGTTGCCGCCACGGTGACCCCCTTGCCGGCCGCCAGGCCATCGGCCTTGACCACCAGCGGCCGGCCATGGGCTTCGAGGGCCGCCAGGGCCGTGGCCAGGTCGTCGGCGGGCCAGTGGCGGGCGGTGGGCACGCCGGCCTCCACCATCAGCGCCTTGGCCCATTGCTTGCTGGCCTCCAGCTGGGCTCCATCCGCCCCCGGTCCGAAGACGGGCAGCCCCGCGGCGCGCAGCTGGTCGGCCAGGCCGGCCGCCAGGGGCGCCTCGGGCCCGACCACCACCAGCTCGATGGCGAGCTCCTGGCAGGCGGCCAGCAATCCCACCGTGTCGCTTTCGGCCACGGGTAAGGGATGGCAGCCGGCGATACCGCTGGAGCCGCCGTTGCCCGGTGCCAGCCAGACCCCCTCCAACCCAGGGCAGCGGGCCAGGGCCCAGGCCAGGGCATTCTCGCGGCCGCCACCACCGACCACCAGGATCCGCGCCGGGGTGGGCAGAGCGGGCTCTTCGCCCTCGGCGCCGGCTGCGGGCGCCGGGTCGCCAGCAGCGGGGCCGATGGCCGCTGTGTCAGCGGCGTCGGCGAATGCAGCGAACCTGGAATCAGCATCGGCGCCGCCGCTGGCCGCGATGCCCGGGGCCGGGGCCGCCGAGACGGTGGAGCCGAAAGCGGTTGAGCCGGAGCGAGAGGAGCCGGAGCGGGTGGTGGTGGGGGCGCTGAACGGGCTCATGGAGGGGAACTCACCACGGGGAATGGGCCGGCCGGTAGGGCCGCCGGTAAGTTGAACGGCGTGCCATCGACTTCGCCATTGTCCGTGACCGGCACCGCAGCTGCGGCAGGGCGACACCGCCGGCCGATCGGGGGGCGAAGGACCCTGCTCCTTGTCTTGACCTTGCCGGCGTTTCTGCCGGCAGCCTCGGCCGTCGCCGCCACGGCTCAGATGGCGGCGGCCCAGGTGGCCGCGACCACGATTCAGCGCCATTCCCAGGCGAGGTCAGGTTGGGGAGCTGTTGCTTCGCCGCTGGCCCCAGGCGCCTGGTCGGCTCAGGCCAAGCGAACGGCGCTGAGCGACCGCGTCGATCCGAGGAATTCCGATGCCGGGGTTCCTGTTTCGGCCAAAGCGACAGCGATGGCAGCGAGGCCCACGGCGGATGGCCTGTTCAGTCGCTTCGGCGCGGCTGCTCCCTCCGTTTCGAGCTTGGCTGCCCTCAGCGCCCCGGCTGCGTCCAACCCCTGGAGGGAGCCCATCAGCAGGGCCTCAGCTAACCCTGCGGTTTCGACCAGCCGTCAGGCGTTGGCGAACGTCCCGGCCCCGACGAACGCCCCCGCTCCGGTCAGGACCCCAGAGCCGATCACCCCCAGCGCCGCGCCCGGCGCGGGGCCGGAGGCCAAGCCCCCGGTCACCCGCCCGACGGCCCGCCCGCAAGGCTCTGCCGGGGCGGGGTCCCAGACCCCGCCGGCTGCGATCGTCACCCCCGCCGGCCCTGCTGCCGCCGGCCCTGCTGCCCTGGGCACGGCCCCGGTGGCGCCGGTGCTCTCCGATGCGGCCTTCGCCAAGCTGATCGCCACGGCCAGCCTTGAGACCCTCGATCCCCTCTGCCGTCAGCTGGCCGAAGACAGCGCCACCGCCCGGCTGCGCCTGGTGCGGGAGCGTCTGCTGACCATCCATCCGGCCCCCCAGCCCCTGGCGGTGGTGCTGGCCAATGCCGATGTGCTGCTCAGTTGCCAGGCCCCCGATGGGGCGCTCACCGTGCTCGATCGCTACGGCCCGGCTCCCGGGGCCGAGCAGGTGCAGTGGCTGACCCTGCAATGGCGGGCCGCCAATGCGGCCCTGGACCATCAGCGGGCCGCCCTGGCCCTGGAGCGTCTGGCGGCCGAGCGCTACGGCCAGCTGGAGACCCTGCCCCTGCCGATCCAGCGGCGCCTGGACGGCACCGTCATCACCCGCTCCGCCCTCGAGGTGATGGCGGACCATCTGGAGGCCCTGGGCCAGCGCCGCACCGCCGGGCAGTTGCTGCTGCTCAGCCGCCAGAGCGATGCCGCCGCCTCGGCCCGCCTGCAGCAGGCGATCCGCCTGTTGGCCGATCTACCGCCCCAGGAGCTGGACGCTCTGCTGGAGCGGGCCCTGGAGCAGGCCGCCGCGGCCGGCGCCTGGAGTCTGGTCTCGGAGCTGCTCACCACCCAGGCGGCCCTGCCCGCCACCGTCAGCGGTTCCCAGCGGGCGATCGAACGGCAGCTGCGGCTGACCCGGCGGCTCGATGACGCCTATGGCGAATGGCGCCTGCGCCGCAAGGATCCGGCCTCCGCAGCCCGTAGCCTCGAGCTGCAGCAGCAACTGCGTTCGCCCCGCTCTCCCGGCGGACACTCTGCCGATCTGCCCAATCCCGGCTCCGGCGTCGAAGCCACCGCCAAGCCTGCGCCTGTCCCCTCAGCCAAGCCGGGGCAGAGCCAGAAACCGGGACCAGCGACTCCGGCGGTTCCCGCCCTGTCGCCGGAACCCGCGCCCATTCCCTCCCCAGCCCCCTCCCCGCCGACCCCATGACCGCCGCGATCGGAGAACTCCTTTACGAGGGCAAGGCCAAACGGGTCTTTGCCACCGACCAGCCGGAGCTGGTGGCGGTGGAATACAAGGACGACGCCACCGCCTTCAATGCCCTCAAGAAAGCCCAGCTCGCGGGCAAGGGCGCGCTCAACTGCCGCATTTCGGCCCTGCTGTTCGAGCAGCTGGAGCGCAGTGGCATCCCCACCCATTACCTGGGGCTGCGCGATGCCCTTTGGATGATGGTGCGGCCGGTGCGGGTGATTCCGGTGGAGGTGGTGGTGCGCAACATCGCCGCCGGCTCCCTCTGCCGCCAGATGCCGATCGCCGCCGGC
>CAIKWV010000040.1 GCA_903831165.1 uncultured cyanobacterium | reverse complement strand
GTGCAGAACACCCGGATGCCGGTGGGTTTGTGCAGCAGATCGACAGCCGTCTCCACCTTGTTGACGTTCTGGCCGCCGGCGCCGCCGGAGCGGGCCGTGCTGATCTCCAGATCGCCCGGATCGATCTGCACTTCCACCGGATCGGCCTCCGGCATCACCGCCACCGTGGCCGTGGAGGTGTGCACCCGCCCCTGGGATTCGGTGGCCGGCACCCGCTGAACGCGGTGCACTCCCGCTTCAAACTTCAGGCGGCTGTAGACCCCCTCGCCTCGGATCGAGAGGATCAGCTCCTTGTAGCCGCCCAGGTCGGCCTCCGAGGCGCTGACCGGCTGCACCTGCCAGCCGCGCCCCTGGGCATAGCGCTCATACATGCGGGCCAGATCGCCGGCCCAGAGGCTGGCCTCATCGCCGCCGGCCCCGGCCCGGATCTCCAACATGACGCTGCGCTCATCGCGGGGGTCCGAGGGCAGCAGGGCCAGGGTGAGGCGCCGCTGCAGTTCCGCGATGCGTGGCTCCAGGCTCTCCAGCTCGTTGACGGCCAGCTCCACCAGCTCCGCCATGGCGGCATCGTCCCGGTGCTCCTTGAGCAGCTTCTGGGTGTCCAGCTGCTCCTGTTGCAACTTGAGCAGTTGCTGGTGGTCGAGCACCAGGGGCTCCAGCCGGGCCCGCTCGCGGGCGATCGTCTGCAGCCGGGCCGGGTCCGACGCCACCGCCGGGTCGGCCAGCTGCCTCTCCAGGGTCTCGAAGGTGCGGCAGGCCGTTTCCAGGCGTTCGCTGAGCAGGGCTGGGTCCATGAAGGATGGAGTCCGGATGCCGCCGGAACGGCAGAGGAACAAGCACGGTTGGCTTCCAGAACAAAAGCCGGATGCCGAGAGGGCATCCGGCTGGCCGGGAGGTCTGGATGCCGGTGGAGGTGGGAAGAGCCAGCCGCGGCTTTGGTTGGCAGGGGGACAGCTTCGAATGATGCAGCCGCGGCACGTTTGCCAGCAGTCGCGCGCTTGACCAGCCTTTGAAGTCAATCCGCCCAGTGCTGGCAGAGTTCAGAACCGGGCTGCCGGGATGGGCGACTGTGCAATTCCTATCCCTGAGCCCGTCCTGGCCGCTCAACTGGCTCTGGGGCGCTGCAGCTTGCTTGGTGCAACACCTGGTTGGCTGATCAGAGACTGGATCGGAGTGTTGAACCCCGAAGCGCCCGATGCTGTTCAGCCCGAGGCCGGAAGCGTTGATACCCCAGGGGAGGTTGGTGCCGGAATCGGCCCATGGCCCCAGGGTTGGCTTAGCCGCTCAGCCGGCGACGGCTTCGTCCGCAGCAGGGGGAGCTTCCGCGGCAGGTGCGTCCGCTTTCTTGGCTCCGGCAGCGGAATCGGTTCCGGCCATGCCGTACTTGCGCATGAAGCGATCCACCCGGCCCTCGGTGTCGAGGATTTTCTGGGTGCCTGTGTAGAAGGGGTGGTTGCCACTCCACACATCGACGTGGAGCTCGGGGTGGGTGGAGCCGGTGGTCATCACCACCTCTCCATTGCAGATCACCTTGGCGTCGGGATACCAGGTGGGATGGATTTCGGGCTTGGCCATGGGGTGGATCAGCGCTTGGAGAACTGGGGAGCTTTGCGGGCCTTCTTCAGGCC
>CAIKWV010000039.1 GCA_903831165.1 uncultured cyanobacterium | reverse complement strand
CGGCAAGGGCGAGACGATCGCGGCCAGGAGGTTGACCTTGCTGACGTTCTGGGTGCAGGATCCAGCCCGCGGAAGCGGACAGTGCTTGCAGGCGGCCGCAAGAACCCTGGATCTACTCCGACAGTCGTCGCAGATTGAGCAACCATTGCTGCACACAACAGACTTCCACGCCGCCAGGCGAACCGCACCATGGACCGGAATATCTTCGGATTATCTGCGGATTTGACCGGGTCACTGGTCAGCGGCTTTGCTAGACAACGTTTTTAAGTCAGCGCCGATGCATGCCACTCTGAGGGAATATCAGGGAATTCAGGATCCCGAAGATTTGCAGCAGTTGCTGCGGGATGGCCTGCTGGCCGAGCTGCAGGCTCTGCCTGGGTTCCTTGCTTATTACTTCGTTGATGTGGGTGAGGCCGGTGATCGGATGATTTCCCTGACTGTGTTTGAGAGTCAGGAGGCCGCCCAGGCTTCGAATCAACTTGCCGCCCAGTGGGTTGATCGCTGGCTCACTGACAATCTCAGCACGCCTCCGATTATCAGTCTGATGGATGCAGGGCCTGTCATCACTTCCGCTCTGGCGCAAGGTAGATAAAATTGAGCCTTGATCTCAGCACGAGCCATAGAGCAACACGTTAATTAGTCCGTTGTAGAAGTTCTGCCCCCAAAACAGATACCCCCTGTCAGCATTAGCCCCCGCGGTCGTTTCATTCGTGCCGTCTCAGATTTTCAACTCAGGGCAGAATGGTCGTCCCGCTGGCCAAGATGCCGGCTCAGTCCATCGAGAAGCTTGTGGTTGAAGCCATCAACAGGCCAGCTGAATTAGGTTCCTTGATGCTGCCGGTTCGCGGTGGTTCCTGCCATATCTGGGCTGGCCATCACTTCCTGGAGGGCCCAGCCGATGCGCTGCCCCTCTTGGTCTGTCACGGCGGCCCTGGAGTCCCCAGCGACTATCTGTTCCCCCTGGGCGAGCAGCTGCAACGACCGGTGATTTTCTTCGACCAACTGGGTTGCGGGCGCAGCGACCGGCCCAGCCCGGATGTGGAGGAATACTCCATCGCCGCCTCTGTAGGAGACCTGGTGGAGGTGATCGAAGCCCTGGTGGCCAACGGGCTGATTCCCATGCAGGGGGGCCGCCCTGCTTATCACCTCTACGGCCAGTCCTTCGGCGGCATCCTGGCCTTTGAGGCCCTCACTTCGGAGCTTGGCTTGCCGCTGCCGCGCTCCCTGACCCTCTCCAACGTGCCGAGCTCGGTACCCGTGTTGCTGGCAGAGGTGGCGGCCCTGCTGGCGGATCTGGATGGCGACGCGGCCGGTTTTGATGCGGCCCATGTCTGCCGATCGACGCCCAGGCCACCGGAGCTGTTAGCGGCCTACGCCCCAGGGCATCCGGGTCACCATTGGCGCGGTGTGGATGTGATTGCAGACTGGTCGGCGCCTGAGCATGGCCTGCACTCCCTGACATTGCCCGTGTTGCTGCTCGCTGCGGAACACGATTTCGTCACGCTTCGCTCGATGCAGGCATGGCAGCAATTGGCCCAGCAGCATCTGGTCGTCATCCCCGGGGCGGCCCATCACGCCCTGCTGGAGCAGCCCGAGGTCTATGGCGCCTGCCTTGAGAGCTTCCTGCGGCAGCACGAGTCAGCATCGACGAATAACAGTCAGCACTCATGATGCGGTAGCGAACTCCACAGAATTCCAACAACAATCAGACCTGGTTGTGGAACGGCCTACGGCGCATGCCACCCCGTTGGCCATGGCTGTTTGGTCAACATGGCGATGGAGTCAGGGCAAAGAGTGCCGATGTGGACAACGGCAACTTGTACAATGGAACGATAGAAGATGTGGCGTTGATTGGTCGGGATTCGGCCCGAATCCACGCACTTGGCTGCTGCTGGCATCTCCTGGTCGTTCGCACCAGCCAGACCTCAAGCGCGGTGCAGGTCGCGCACCATGATTTCCAGTACCGCCGAGCCGCCGATCTCCATGCTCCGCCTCCTGCACACCGCCGACTGGCAGATCGGCAAGCCCTACGGCACGGTCGCCGATGAGCAGAAACGTTTTCGTTTGCAGCAGGAGCGCCTTGCCGCCGTTGGCCGCATCCGCGATGGGGTGCGACTCCAGGGGGCGCAACTGGTGCTGGTGGCCGGCGACCTGTTCGATTCGCCCACCCCCACCACCGCTGCCGTGCTGGAGGTGCTGGAAGCGATCGGCGAGATGGAGGTGCCGGTGTTGGTCATTCCTGGCAACCATGACCACGGCGGCGCGGGAACCGTCTGGCACCGCGAGGACTTCCAGCGCCACCAGCGGCAGCTGGCTCCCCAACTGCTGTTGCTGCTGGAGCGCCGGCCCTTGTTGCTGGAGCAGGCCGTGGTGCTGCCCTGCCCGCTGCTGCGCAACCAGGACAACAGCGATCCGACGCAGTGGCTGCAGGGGCTCGACTGGAAGCAGCTGCCCAGCGATCGTCCCCGCATCGTGCTCGCCCATGGCGGCGTGCATGGCTTCGGGGCGCGCGATTACGAAGCCGATGAGGAGGCCCAGAGCGGCGCCAACAACCTGATCGATCTGGAGGCGCTACCGGCCGATGCGATCGACTACATCGCCCTCGGCGACTGGCACAACCTCAAGCAGGTCTCCGAACAGGCCTGGTATCCGGGCACCCCGGAGCCGGATCGCTTTGACCAGGGGGAGGACAACCAGCGCGGCCAGGTGCTGCTGGTGGATCTGCAGCGCGGCGTCGCCCCAGTCGTGCGCCCCCTGTCGACCGGGCGATTTCGCTGGCACAACCTGCAGGTCCGCTTCAGCGGCGATGACGATCTCGATCGCTTTGAACGGCAGGTTGAGGAGCTCACCGCCGGCCGAGTCGCCCGCGATCTGTTGCGCCTGGAGGTGAGTGGCAGCCTCAGCCTGGCGGGCCATCGCCGCTATCAGCAGCTGCTTGATGACCTGCAGCAGCGGCTGTTGCGCCTGCGGCTCAAGGGCGAATGCCAGCAGGCCCCCGAGGCCGACGAACTGGAGCAGCTCACCGCCGGCAGCGAGGACCCACTGATCGCCCGCGTCGCCCAGCAGCTGCAGCAGCGCCTCAGGCTCGAAAACGATCCCGGCTCCGAGCAGGCCGCCCAGATCCGCACCGCCCTCTGTGAACTCTTCCAGTACGCCACCAACCGCTGAACAACGGACCGCTGACCATCCATGCGCCTGCTCAACTGTCAACTCCAGAATGTGCGCTTGCACGGCGATCTCGATCTCGTCTTCGCGCCGGGGCTCACCCTGATCGGCGGGCCGAATGAATCCGGTAAGAGCACCCTGGTGGAAGCCCTGCACCGGGCCCTGTTTCTCAAGGCCTCCGCCACCGGCGCGCCGGTGGAGGCCCTGCAGTCGCGGCTGCACCTGGGCCAGCCGGTGGTGCAGCTCAGCTTCGAGGCCCGCGGCGACGTCTGGACCCTGCGCAAGCGCTTCAGCGGCAGCTCCGGCCAGGTCAGCCTGGTGGCCCAGAGCAGCGGCCAACCGCTCAGCGGTCCGGTGGCGGAGGAACTGCTGGCCGAGCTGTTGGGGGTGGGCGAAACGATCGGCAGCAAGCAGGCCAACACCGTGCTGCCCAGCCGCTGGGCCCATCTGTGGGTGCGCCAGGGCGACGCCGCGGGCGACCTGCTGGCCAGGGGCAAGGGCAGCTACGACTTCGATCAGTTGCGACTGCAGCTGGAGCGCAGTGGCGGTGCGGCCGTGCAACAGTCCGCCCACGACCAGCGGGTGGAGCAGCGGATCCAGCAGCTGCTGGACGCCAACCTCACCAGCCGCGGCGCCAAGGCGAAATCGCCACTGTTCGTTCGTGAGCAGGAGCTGCAAACCGCCCAGCAGCGGATGGCCCAGGCCCTGGGCCGCCTGCAGGCCTACGACGACGCCAGCGAAGAACTGGCGGACCTAGGCGAGCAGCTGGAGCAGCTGCAGGGGCTGGAGCGGCCCGCCCTGCAAGCGCGTCAGCAGGCCTTGCTGCAGGCCCTGGCCGAGGCGGGGCGACTCGACAACGCCATCCAGGTCGCCGGCCAGACCACCGAGCCGATCCGGTTGCGCCATGAAGCCGCTGCCCAGGGCCTGAAGCAGCTCGACGACCTGCAGGCGGAGATCGAACCGCGACAGCGGCGCCTGGCGGACCTGGAGACCAAGGTCGCTGCCGCCGATGGGCGCGAGCAGGACCTCACGGCCGCGGGCTATCAGCGGCGCAGCAGCTGGGACAACCTCAAGCTGCAGCGGCAGACCCTTGAGCAACGCCAGCAGT
>CAIKWV010000038.1 GCA_903831165.1 uncultured cyanobacterium | reverse complement strand
GTGCTGCTGGAGGCGATGGCAGCCGGCTGCCCGGTGGTGGGGGCCAACCGCGGCGGCATTCCCGACATCGTCAGTGATGGGGTGAACGGCTGCCTCTATGACCCGGATCAACCCGAGAGCTTCGTGACCGCCGTCGATCGGCTGCTCGGTGAAGCCAGCACCCGCCGCTCCCTGCGCCTGGCCGCCCGCCAGGAGGCCGAACGCTGGGGCTGGGCCGGCGCCACCGATCAACTGCGCCGCTACTACCGCCAGGTGCTCGGCCTGCGGGATCTGCAACTGGCCAGCTGATCCGTCTCTGGCGGGCGGAGCGTCCGTTGTCGCACCCGCCTCAGGAGCGCGCGCGTTGCCCGCTGGGATGGAACCGTGCGCCGATGCGCCATGGCCAAAGCCCAAGGTGATCTCAGAGCGATCACCTGGAGCCCCGTTCAGGTATGGCCCACGTTCGCCAGCGTTTTCGGCGCAGCCGATCTGGCCTGGCCAGGCGGGATCTGCAACTGGCCAGCTGATCCGTTCGCTGTCCGCCAGAGCCTCCGCTTTCGCGGCTCAGGAGCACGCACCTTGCCCGCTGGGATGGAAACGTGCGCTGATGCGCCATGGCCAAAGCCCAAGGTGATCTCAGTCAAAGCGAGCGTCTGAGGCCCCGTTCAGGCATGGCCGGCGTTCGCCAGCCCTTGCTGCTCAGGCCCTTCACTGGACCTGCCGGTGGTGGAACCAGGTGCTCATCAGCGCCTTGACCATCGGTGCCGCCACCGTGCCACCGAAGCCGCCGGAGTTCTCGCCGAAGGCCACGATCACCAAATCTGGCCGGCCGGCCGGGGCATAGCCCCCGAACCAGACGTGGTCCGGCCGAGGCGGATCCTCCCCCGTACCCGTCTTGCCAGCCACCGCCGGCAAGGTGGGGTCGTTGAGGACCTTGCCCGTGCCCTCGGTCACCACCATCCGCAGCCCCTCCCGCAGCACCCGCAGGGTCTCCGGCTTGAGCGCCAGCCAGCGGCGCGGCGTCGTGTGTTCAACCAGGTGGGGTGTCACCAGGCTGCCGCCATTGGCAACGGCGCCGTAGAGCCGGGCCATCTGGATCGGCGTCACGGTCACGGCGCCCTGGCCGATCGCCGAAGTGATCGTGTCGACCGGCGTCCAGGGCTCCTTGAGCACGTTCTTCTTCCAGGCGGGATCGCCCAGCAGGCCTTCGGTCTCCTCCTCCCTCAGCTCGATGCCGGTGTGCTGGCCATAGCCCATGCGCCGGGCCGCCTTGAACAGCTCATCCGGGCCCACCTTGAGACCCACCTGGTAATAAAAACTGTTGCTGCTCACCGCCAGGGCCTTCTGGAAACCGATGAAGCCAAAGGCGCCGTGGTCGCCGTAACACTGGCCGTAGTAACAGAACTGGCTCATCGTCGGCAATGTGGAGCTGGGGCCGAACTTGCCCGATTCGATCCCGGCGATCGTGGTGACGATCTTGAAGGTGCTGGCCGGCGGGAACCCCTGAAAGGCCCGGTTCAGCATCGGCGCATCGGGACGATTGAGATCGTTCCACTGGGCCGTGGTGGGCCCCTCCGAGAAGATGTTGGGATCGAAGTTGGGCCGGCTGGCCAGGGCGCGGATCGCACCGGTGCGGGGATCCATGGCCACGATCGCCCCCTTGGAGACGGTGTCCAGGGCCCGTTCCGCCGCCCGCTGCAGGTCAAGATCGATGGTGAGGCGCAGATCGCGGCCGGCTTTGGCGGGCTTGTCCCCCAGCACCCGTTGCACCTGACCGGCCGCGTCCACCTCCAGCTGCTGTCCGCCCCATTCACCGCGCAGGGAGCCTTCAAACGCCTTTTCCAGTCCACTGCGACCAATGCGGTCACTGAGGCGATAGCCCTTGTCCTTGAGGCGCTGATACTCCTCCTCAGTGATGCTGCTGGTGTAGCCCATCAGATGGGAGGCCAGGCGGCCACCCGGGTAGGAGCGCAGCACGTCGGCGGCCACCTCCGCCCCTGCCAACTGGCCCGACTGCTCGCGGAAGCGCAGCACCTGCACGGGGGTCAGCGGCCCGGCCAGGTGGATGCGGAAGCCATCGGACTGTTGCTGACCCTGGCGCCAGTGCTGGTCCAGCTGGACCGCCGGGATCGCCAGCAAACGGCTGAGCCGATCCCTCAGCGCCGGCCAATCCCGGTCCTCCACCAGGCGGGGCTGGAGATAGAGCTGGTAGGTGAGCCGATTGGTGGCCAGCACCCGGCCATTGCGATCCAACAGCCGTCCCCGCACCGGATCGCGAGGGATCAGGCGAATGCGATTTTCGTCGGCCATGGCCTTGTATTCGGGCCCATGCAGCAACTGCAACCAGGCCAGCCGGGCGGCGATGGCGCCGGAGAACAGCAACACCACCAGCAGCAGCACCGCCGACTGGGAGCCCACACCGGTCTGGCGTGACGACAGGCCGCCGTATCGCATCTTCAGCGGCGGGCGCTGGATTCGGGTGCAGCCTCAGCGGCGGCCAGGTGCTGCTCCAACAAGGTCAGACGGCTGGAAATGCGCGACAGGGCATTCTGCAGTTCGGCCGGATCGATCCGCTCCAGGGGGCCGCCTGGCTCCACATCGCGCACCTCCACCTTGAGCACCGGATTGCCGAGGCCGGGCTGAAGCCGATCCAGACCTTCCCGCAGTTGGGACGCCACCGGCTCCCCCTCCTGGCGCAGCTGGCCGAGGGGATCGGCGCTGCTGCCATCAAAGGCCGCCAGCACCTCCTTCGGGCCGCCGCGACGGGCCCGGTCCACCATCGCCACGCCCACGGGCAGCACGTCCTGCATCAGGGTCAGCCGCAGGGCGTCGAAGGGATCTGCAGCCATGGCCAGGAAACCGGCAGCGGTACCCAACCAGTCTGGCGCGCCGCCGCCCGGTGCAGGGCGATTCAGACGGCGGGTCGCTGGATGCCGGGCTCGACGATCAACGGACGGCAGAAGCGCTGACTGCCGAACCACCAGCCGGCGGCGACGGCGATCACCAGCAGGGCCGACAACGGCAACAGGGCCTGGCGGGTGGTCTCCAACGAGAACCACTCCATCCAGCCCCGCATCGCCCGGTCCCGATCGAAGCGGCGGCGCTCCCGCTGCTGCTCCTGCAGGCGGCGATTCAGGGCCCGCTCCACCCAGCGCTCGAAGGCCTTCTTCTTGGTGACCGCCATCTTGCGCTCCACCTCAAGCAGGTGGCCGGCGCTGAGGTCGGGGTTGAAGGTGCTGATCAGCTCCAGGCTCTTGAGGAACATCTCGACCGCACCGTCCTTGACGGCCCGCTCCTCCGGTTCGATCAGCTGCCAGTCGAGCTCGGGATAGAAGCGCAGCCGGTTGGCCTCGATCTGCTCCTCCGGCAGCTGGCCGGGTTCCCGCAGCCAGCGATCGGTGTTGGCGTCGAACCGACGCCAGTAGAGGAAGGGGTTGAGGAAGATGGTCTTGCTGGCCAGCACGATGCTGTCCTGCTGAAGGCGGCGCTGCAGCTGCATGTCCTGGTCGGCGCCGCTGGGGCTGCTGCCGGAGGACGACGTGCTGACGACAGGAGGTACGGCAGTCACGGGCCAGGAGATCGGTGCCCGATGGTATCGGTGGCGGCCGGCCTGAGCCAGCCCAGCCAAGCGAGGAACCGGAAGCGCCGCGGCAGCATCCCTGGCGTACCAGCCGGATCGACGCAGACCTTCACGGCTGGAGCCGGAAGGCGATCGAAGGCCTGGAGCTGTCCATGGCCTGGCCATGGGGAATGCGGCGCCGCAGCGATCAGCTCCGATCAGCGGGACCGGTGCCTTGGCCGAAGCGGCCGCCCCGGCTGGCCATCAGCCCTTGCCACACCGGGGACGCAAGGGCATAAGGCAGGAGTTCAGCGGCATGGCTCAAGAGCCGCCCCTGATTCTGGAGTCGCTGGCCTTGGATCGGCTGGCTTTGGATGTTCCCGAGGATGCGCGGATTCGCCCTGGCCCGACGCCCGACCGGATCCGGTACCTGAACTGGCGTGATTGCGAGTGACCGGAGTGCCGGGCTCAGCGGGCACCTGAGCCCCGCGCCAGTCCCCTGGGGCCCTTCTCCAGCCGAAAAAGGACACTCCTGATGGGCAAGCGCTCACGGATTGACCCAGCAGGCTCCGTCAATCTGTCGAGAACCCGGCTGGCGAGCCCGGAAGCGGCACCGGAACTGTCTGCTTCGGATCAACAGACAGGGCGCGCGGCGCGATCCGGGTCAGCCGCAGCCCTCCAGGGACGGCATGCAGCATCTCGCCGCGCGGCTCCTCTGGGTCATCCAGATCCAACTCGTCCTGGGGTCCCCGGCCCGCCAAGCGACCGCCCATCACTCAGAAGCGACCTTGCTCGCCACGGCCCGCACGAGTTGGCCATCACACTTGGCCTTCAGACTGGCCCTGAACCGGGTGGCGATTCAGCGGCGTCAGCAGGGCAGGTTCGGCGAAAAGCGCAAAAGAACCCCGGGGCTGGACTGCCGTTGAATCGGAAGCACAGAGTTCGCCAGGGGCGACAGGGCTCCCGAATCACTCCCACTCGATCGTGCCAGGGGGCTTGCTGGTGATGTCGTAGACCACGCGATTCACGCCACGCACCTCGTTGACGATGCGGTTGGAAATCAGCTCCAGCAGGTCGTAGGGGAGGCGCGACCAATCGGCGGTCATGCCGTCTTCAGAGGAGACGCAGCGCAGCACGATCGGATAGGCGTAGGTGCGCTTGTCGCCCATCACCCCAACGCTGCGCACCGGCAGCAACACGGCGAAGGCCTGCCAGATGTCGTGATAGAGACCGGCATTGCGCACTTCCTCGCGCACAATCAAGTCGGCATCACGCAGGATGTCGAGATTGTCATCGTTGACTTCTCCGAGAATGCGGATCGCCAGGCCCGGTCCCGGGAAGGGATGGCGACCGACAATCTCCTCCGGCAGGCCCAGATTGCGTCCCACCTTGCGCACTTCGTCCTTGAACAGGCGCCGCAGCGGCTCCACCAGCTTGAACTGAAGATCCTTGGGCAGACCGCCGACGTTGTGGTGGCTCTTGATCTTCACCGCCACCCGCTCGCCAGTCTTGGGATCAATGCCGGTGCCGGCGCTCTCGATCACATCGGGGTAAAGGGTGCCCTGGGCCAGAAAGTCGAAGGGACCGAGCCGCTTGCTCTCGGCTTCAAACACGCGGATGAATTCACCGCCGATGATCTTGCGCTTCTCCTCGGGATCGGTGATGCCGGCCAGCCGGGAGATGAAACGCTCGCGGGCATTGATGTACTCGACGTTGATATGAAAGCGCTTGTCGAAGAAGTCCACCAGGAACTCGGGCTCGCCTTTGCGCATGAAGCCCTGGTCGATGAACATGCAGGTGAGCTGATCGCCGATTGCCCGGTGCAGCAGAAATGCCAGGGTGGAAGAATCGACGCCCCCGGAGAGGGCCAGCAGCACCCGCTTCTCGCCCACCTGGGCGCGCACATCAGCGATGGCCTCATCAATGAAGGTGGCCGTGGTCCAGTCCGGGGTGCAGCCGCAGATGTGATAAACAAAATTGCGGATCAGGGCCATGCCGCAGCTGGAGTGCACCACCTCCGGGTGAAACTGCACGCCATAGAGGCGGCGGTTGTGATCGGCCACGGCCGCTTCCGGCGTGTTGTCGGTGTGGGCCAGGCGCACGAATCCCGGCGGCAGCGCCTGCACGGAATCGCCGTGGCTCATCCACATCGTCGAGCCGTCATCGACGTTGGTGAGCAGGTCGGTGGGATCGTCCACCTGCAGCGGCGCCTTGCCGTATTCGGCCCGGCCTGCGGCGACCACTGAGCCACCCAGCTGCTGCACCATCAGCTGCATGCCGTAGCAGACTCCCAGGATCGGGATTCCCAGGTCCCAGAGGGCCGGGTCACACAGGGGCGCCGCCTCCTCGTACACCGAACTCGGCCCGCCGCTGAGGATGATGCCCCTGGGCGCCAGGGCCCGCAGCTCCTCGGCGCTGGTGGTGTAACCCATCACCAGGGAGAACACCTCGGTCTCACGCACACGGCGCGCGATCAACTCCGAGTACTGGGAACCAAAATCAAGGATGACAATGGCGGGTTGGCGACCCACTACGAGGGCATCAGTCGTCGAAAGGGACATCGGCGGGGTCGGTTCCGGTCTGAACGGCCCGATCGGCCGTCAACCGCTGGCTGGCTGCCTGCACCCTAGGTCGGGCCCCTGAAGG